>JAHBXN010000014.1 GCA_019636475.1 Phycisphaerae bacterium | reverse complement strand
TAAACGAATACGTGACTGCCACATCCGTTACGTCGATTCGTCATGGAATTCTCTCCTTTGTGTCCGGATTCAACCTGAATTGGAGAACGCGATCACGCGCCTCACATGCACTCCGCCGCCAGATGAATATGGCTTCCGAGGCATGGTGAATGCCCTTTATTTATCAGACTCGTGGTTCCCTGCGCCCGTTAAGTTAGCATACCCCCCCCCACACACACGTCAATCAAACAAGTAATTTTCCATCGCCGACGCCACGAGGTGCTGTGCGTGTTACTTTGAGATTCACGAATCGCGTTGCTGCAAAACCCTGCCGGAGAATCTGTTGCGCCGCGACGATGAACAGCGCTGCCGGCGTCGGAAGGGACGCAATGCGGCCGGCATCAGCGATCGGCGGTCAAGGCCGATCGTGCCCCGATTCACAAGTCATCCACCGAATATCGCGCCTTATCGAACAGGAAATGTTGCAGATGTGTGGCATCGATGGCGTGATGCCGTCCGGCCCGCATTCAATCACCCGAAATGGACGCCGGCAGTGTCACACGGTCGCCCACGGTGATCCCCCATTTTGCGAATTGCCCGGCGCGAACCTCCAGCGCGTACCGCGCCGGCTCGATGGAGGGATATCCGATCTCGTTCAACGCCTGCATCGTGTAGGTTTTCACGATGGTGCCGTCCGAGCGGATGTAGGCGATATCGAGCGGAATGATTGTATTGCGCATCCAGAAGCTGCGAAGGTCGTCGTAGTTGAATACGAAGATCATGCCGCGGTCTTCCGGCAACTCCGCTTCCGTCGTGTTCATCAACCCGAGCTGAACGATTCGGCCATTCTCGACATCTTCTCGGGCGACGTAGGCTGTGTAAGTCGTTCGGCCCACGATCTCAAGTGAGACGGTCTCCAGCTTCGAGAGGTCGTTCTTCACGCTCGAATTGCGCGGGACTTCGCTGCAATTCAATACCGATAGGAACGGGAATGCCGCGGTCATGGCCCACCCAAACAGCGTGCGATTTCTCGAACGCAGACTCATGGTTTCTCGCCTCCCGGCAGTTTGCCGCGCGGCGTCACATCGATCGGTGGTCGATCATCAAAAGGCTCGACTGTCTCAAAAAAGCCCTTGGGCGTTTCGACGGTGAATCGCGAACCGGCCGGCGCGTCCTTGAGATCGATCTGATTGAACTCCACTTCAACCCGCACCTTGTCGACCGATCGCTCCGTGGCGATGCGCACCGGCAGATCCAGGCGGGTATCAATCCACATCTCCACGCGCGAATACTCTTCGGCGAGCGACGAATGCGCCCGGGGCGTGCAGATCAGGTGCGTCAGCCCTTTCGGCAAGTCCTTCGTATCCGCGGCGATCGACACCTCGAAGTGCCACAGAATATCCGACCGCTTCTGGCCGAAGGGCAGCGGGAAAGGACCCTTCCCCAGTTCAAACGCATCGATGCGCTCACCCCGGCGGCCCAGTTCGCGTCGCAGGACATTCTTTCCAGCGTCGTTGCGCTCGACATACCATTGTCCGTCGAAGGCATAGTACTCGGCGGTCGTTGAGACGACCCCGTCCGCAAGCAGCTTGGTGAAATGCACGAGGAACCGGTCGTTCGGATTGCCGCGCGCGAACAACAGCCGGCCAATCTTCTTCTGCCGATCCACAACCGGCTCCGTCGTGATGTGAGTGTACACAATCTCCGCCGAAAGCCCTTTGATGGAATTGCCCTTGGCTTCAAGGCGGTCAAGCAGCGCGTCGACCGCTGGATCGCCGGATGATCGCGGCGCGGCCTCCGCAGGACGCGACGTGGCGGCGGGTTGCCCCTGTTCGGCCGGTTGAATTTGCGAAGCGGCAGCGGCGGCGAATGATCCCGCGAGGAGACCGACTACGAATGTCATATTCGCAAGCGGGCGGTTCGAATCTTGTAACACTTGACACACCTCCGGACGACCAGACAGGCCCCATTAATCGTAGGTGCACTCGGAGATGACGGCAATCCAGACGAGTCATTCACCCGCGTAGGCCGCATCGAGAATCTTGTCGAGCATCATCGTCTGATCGAGCCGGAAGCGCGGAACGGCCCGGCCGTTGATGTAGATCGTCGGGATGCCGCCACGATAAAGCAGCGAAAAAGACCCCTCGCGCGTCGGCTTGGCTGCGAGACAATCCGCACGAATCGCCGAGGCCACAGGCTCCGACGCCATCGACGCCATGAACGCCTGGGAGTCCAGTCCCATTTGTGCCGCAGCCGCGACGACGCTGGACTGATTCACAGACGGCTGATTCGCCATCAGCCACTCGTGCATTCGCCAGAATGCGTCCACGCCCCCCAGCGCGCCGGCCGCCTCGGCCGCACGCGCCGCCACACACGAATTCGGAAACGCGGTACGCAGGACGACCTCGTTGCATTCCTGATTGAACGGAAAGTGCCGATACGAATAGCTGACATCCGGTTTGCCTTGCATCCACGCGCGAATCGCCTGATCGGCGGCGACCGTCCATTGCTCCTGATAGTCCGCCCACATCACGATCTTCACGCGCGCATCAGCCGGCCCTTTCAGCCACGCATTCGGGTCCGGCGGAAGCGGGCGACTGCGCTCTTCCTTCCAGTCTCCGACCACGGTCTCGGCGGCCGACGGCTTGCGGTCGCTTGCGGCGGTGAGCGCCGGCAGATTCTGAGCCAGCAGGGTTTCCACGGACTGACGCAGCTTGTCGGCATTCTGCTCGAAGACGCCGCGCAAGTGCACGCCGTTGATGAAAATCATCGGCGTGAAGAAGACCGCAACGTCATAGGCCTCCTGAATGTCCATCTGCACCAGTTCGAGTGTCTGTGGACCGGTCATGATGCTGATGAATTCCTGCGGGTTGTAACCCATCTCGCCCAGCGCGACGTTGAGCTCGGCGTCCGTGAACGAGCCTCTGCGATCAAACAGCCAGTGGTGCATCTCCCAGAAGCCGGTATCGCCATGCAGAATACCGGCTGTCTCCGCGGCGCGTGCCGCCCAGCAGGCATTGGCATGAAGCGTCTTGCTCATTCGTGTATTGCAGGACTGATCCATCGGGAAGTGCTTGATCGAGAGCGATACATCCTTGTGCTCCGCGAGAATTCGCCGCGCAACCGACTCCACCGCGCGGCAGTCCGGGCATTGATAATCCGTGAACATCAACATCCGAACCGGGGCGGCCTCAGGACCCCAGCGATAACGACCCGTGAACGGCGGGAGTTTCACCTCGACGGCCGGCGTCGGCTTCCCGGACGAAGCGGTGTCTTCGATCGTGGTGGACGCGCCGCCGGCATTCGACGTATCAGACGTGCGATCCTGCGACGAAGCGATGATCTCCTTCACCGATTCGTCGGCATCCTTGTCGCGCTGAGCCGCCAGTTCCGCCGATCGCGTCCGATCGACGACGAACAGCGAGATCGATGCCAGCGAAAAGACACCCGCGACGATGCCCGGCGACCGGAACGATGCAATGGACGGCAGCCGGCCGAATTCGATAATCGACCAGAAGCCGATGTTGCCGAGATGCGTAAAGAGGCAATACCAGCAGAGATGCCCCTGCTTGAGCATGATGAAGATGAACATGAGCGAAAACGCGACGCCCAGGCGAATGAGATTCCTGAAGGCCGCGGAAATCACACCGCGAGACATCGCCCACGCAACGAGCAGGCCCGCGAAATACGCGAATCCGATGAAGGACACCGGATAGTTCCCTTTGTTCGCGGGTGGTTCCGCGAACGGAATTTTTCCCCAGTAGCCGGTTGTCACCTCGGCACAGCCGCCGCCTTCGCCGCAGCCCGGCAGCGCCATGATGTTGAAGTGACCCACAATGAGAAAGAGAGTCATCACAACGGCGAGCACAAGACAGGCCAGGCCACCGATGTAGCGGGCATCGGGCGCCCCGGCTTTGGGTGCCACGGTGGCGGCGCCCTCGGTGTTCCGCGATCCGCTCGACGCGGCGTGGGCGTAGTTCAGCATGCTGGCGGGAATGGAGCCCGCGTTATCCGCGCTTTCCCCGGCCGGACGGCCTGCGCTTGATCGCCTGTTCTTCTTGTTCGAATTCTTGCCCATTGTCTCAGTTGGTCTCCACGGCGAGATTCATCGCCGTCACAGTCGCGGCACGCCCCGGATGCGGGGCCCGCGGTCCGATCCCGGCGCGTCAGGCCGCATGTTCGGATGCAAGTTTCGGCATCAGGTCGTTGACGATATGTGCGTCGCAGTACGCGCCCTTCTGAATCATGTACAACAGGCAGCGCTCCACCTGTTCGTCGTCGATCCCTGCCTTTGACAGCAGTTTCCGGGTTGTCTCGAACGTCATGCCGGACGGGTCTTCGTCTTCTGAGTCGAAGTACGACGCCAGCTTCTTGAAGAACTGCGTATCCTTCAGAATCCGACGTACGGCCGATTCCTCCGCCGCGGTGATATCGGTCGATCGCGGCATGCGCATCAGGTCCTTGCCGCCTTCGCCGGGCGCCAACTCGAACCAGACCACGCCGCGCTGAAGGTGCTTCTCGTACACGTCCTTCGGAATCGCCCGAACCACATGATGAAATCGCTGCTCGGCCAGCAAACCACGAAACTTGTTGCTGGTTACGACGACGTTCAGGCCCTTGTAGTGGATCCCCTCGCCGATCTGGACGGATGCATCCGGAAAGCGTAATTGCAAACACGCTTCCAGTTGTTGACGGACCATCTCCCGATCCTTCGGCTCGATCATGCCATTCTCCTCGTCGCCCGCGAGACGACTGATCGCGATCGGCACAGAACCGATCGCTTGACTCGGATTCAGACGCCTGCGACGGGTGCTCGGTTCCGTACATTCATTGCGGACCGGCGATTATATCGCAAGATCTCGCACCCGACAGCCGCAACACGATCGCCGAGGATCGGGTATTATCGCCATCTGGCGCTTCAGGATTCCGAATCTGGACGCCGCTTCCACCTGAGATCCTTCAACATGCTGCACACCCGCGAGGCCGGCCGATGATTCGATACCGATGCGACGGATGCGATGAGGACCTCGCGCGAGATGGGTCAAACCATTTCATCGTGAAGATCGATGCTTTTGCCGCCGCTGGAAAACTTGAGTTCACCCGCGAGGAGCTTGAACGCGATCATGCCGCCGAGATGAAACGGCTGCTCGAGGAACTCGCGTCGAGATCGCCTGACGACATCGAAGATCAGGTCTATCGAGCCATGCGCTACGACCTCTGCCCTGCATGCCACAGGCGGTTCCTGCTGGACCCGCTTGCCAGACTCCGATCACTCAGCGGGGCCGATTCCGGCCCGACCGCCCCATAATGAAAAACCCGGGAGCCAGGCGTTGGCCGGCGTCCGGCGCAGATATCCTGGTCTGCGGCCATCCGAACGTCGCTTGTCCGCAGGTTTTGAGCGTATAATATTCAGGAGCTCGCCGCGCTCAGGGCGCGATGCAGACCCACCACCCGGGAAGATACCACCCTATCCACGACCGTCATGAGCGAAATGTCGAATCCCAATCCGCCCCAGGTCGAGCGAGAAGCCCGCACAGCCGTGTGGCTGCGCGTGATCGCGTCGGTCGTGCTCATGCTCCTGATCTTCACGGGCGCGGTCCGCATCTTCTCACGCAGCGGCTGGCTCGAAGGCGAACTCTATGCCTTCCTGGTCGAACTCACTTACTTCACGCTCTACCTCGCGGGTGGATTGGCGGCCGGCGGCTTGCTGGCGGGTATCGCCGCGCTGCTGCGTGTGCTGCGCGATCTCCACAGCTCGTTCATCCGCGTCGAACGATTCCAATACGAGCGCACGGAAACGCAGATCGCGGCCGCGGAGACTGATCGGCCCCATCGAAATCCTGCCGCACCCAAGACGGAAACCGACCATAACGGCGAGGCCGAACAGTTCTGGCGCGAGGCGATCTCCTTGCTGTCGGACATCCGCGCAAACTCGCTGCTGTCCGAATCGGAGCGCGTCCAGAAGAAAGTGCGGGTCGCCAACGAGGAATTCCAGGAAGCGACGACGCGCGTGCAGTCTCTCATCAAGGACGGGAATTTCGCGCAGGCCCGCGAAGCGGCCGATCAGATCGCGCGAAAGCACCCCGACGACCCACGTGCCGCAAGCCTGTCAGCAGAAGTCGAACGGGCGCGCGAACGCTACGAATCCGACGACGTACGCGCCACAACCCGGCAGGTGGAAGACCTCATCAGCATCTCCGCATGGGGGCGGGTTCGTGAAATTGCCGGACAACTGCAACAGCGCCATCCGGATTCGACCGAGGCGCGGCAGTTGCTGTTGCGAATCGAGCGAGAGTATCGCGTCTTCGAGGACGAACAAAAACGCCGCATGAGTGCCGAAGTGCAGCGATTCGTCACCCGGCGCCGCTGGGAAGAGGCGCTGGCCGTCGCAAAAGCCTTCATCGAGCGATTCCCCGGCTCAGAGGAATCCGAGGGCCTGCGGATGCAACTTCCGACCCTTGAAGGAAATGCGGAAATAGAACTTCGACAGCGGCTCGAATCACAGATCATGGACTACGCCCGGAATGGCCGCTATCTGGAAGCGCTGGAGCTGGCCCGCCGGGTGATCGACCAATATCCGGATTCTCCCCAGGCCGAAGTCCTCCGCGACCGGCTCGAACGGCTGGAGGAACTGGCGGAAAACCCCGATGCGCCCAAGGCCCGCGTCCGGATGGACTGACGCCTTTGCTTTTCCCGGATCCCCCGAGTCTCAACAGTCTCATTCCCTTCGGTCTTCCAGCGCCTTGCAATTTGATTCCGCTTCGGGCATACTTGCCGGGCTTCCGACGCGGAATCTGCCGCAGACGTCGGGTTGGCCTGTTGACGGCAGCGGCAGCCGTCGAATGATTGTTTGAGGAGTACCCCCCGTCATGTATGCGATCGTAGAGGACGGCGGCAAGCAGTTCCGCGTCGAAAAGGGCGACACCATCTATATCGAGACGCGCGAGATCGCCCCAGGCACGACCGACATCGCGTTTGATCGCGTTTTGATGGTCGGAAACGGCGCGGAAAGCAAGATCGGACAACCGGTTCTTGCAGGCGCGAAAGTAACCGCCAAGCTCGATGCCGCCCTGAAAGGCCCGAAGCTGGACATCGTTAAGTTCAAGCGCCGCAAGGGCTACCGTCTCAAGAAGGGCCATCGCCAGAACTATCTCAAGGTCACAATCGAAGAAATCTCGGCTTGACGCAACCGCGCGTCCGATCGAGACTCGAACTTGTGACGCAGATCCGCCGTCATCGGCCGCGTCGATCCTGCGCGCGCGACGTTGAGTTTCGAGGTCATGATGGAAGGACGCCCGGCAAAGTGCCTCTTGTTGCTCTGCCTGTTTGCCCCGATGCCGCTCGCGGCACGGTGCACCGCGGCAAAACCCCAATCAGCCAACGGCGACCACAGCCGGCAAATTGACGACAAGTCCGTCGCAGTTGATCAATTGCCCAACACCCCACACACGCCGGTGGAGCCGGCGCCGTTGACGCCGACCCCATCGGCCAATCGCGGCTCAACGCCGCCGACGACCGGTACGGCCGCCGAGAAACCTCCGAGCGAAGAGCCGGCACGCAAATTTGACGGACCGGCATATACATTCAGGCTTACATTTCGCCCGGGCGAAACGCTCTATTATGTCATTGAAAACAACTTCCGAGACCGCGGCGGCGTTCCCCCTCTGCTGAGTTTCACCACCTTCGCCGACGACAAGCGCACTGTTATCCAGACACTCGGCCAGTCTGCTCCATTCGGTCCCAACCCGCCGACCGTTGACGAGGTCGCGGTTCAATGGGAATTCGACCGGTACGAAGCCCGAGAGCGCGGCATGAAGGACGAGGTCAGGTATGACTCGCTGCGCGACCTCTACCCGCGAGCCGAACTCCGTGAACTCGGCAGCATTCCCGGAGCGCGGTCGCACTTCATCATCAATGTTCGCAACGGCGAAACCCGCGATCGCAAAATCGAACACCGGCAACATGGCGGACCGCCGACGCGTCGCCGACTTTCGCGAACGTCGATGCGATGCGCGCTGAATGACGAAAACCTCGCGACACTGCTCGACGATCTCGGGCAGCTCTACCTGCCTCCGCGGCCCGTGCATGTCGGAGAAAGCTGGACGGTTGTTCGACCTGAGGAAATCAAGAGTTTCGGCCGTTCCGAGCTGCATTATCGATTCACGCTCGAGCATGTCGCGCCCGTGGAGGACCGACAAATCGCCTCAATTCGAGTCGAGGGCGATTACCGCCTGGTCCGAACGGACCAGCCCGACAAAACGCCGCCCCCGACGAGCAGGCCGGGCGTGACGTCGCGACCCGCCCGGCAGCCCGAAAAGCCTCGAGAGTTTCAAATTGATCATGCCCTGTGCCGCGGATCGATCGAATTCGACCTGACACGCGGAGAACTCATTTCGATGGATCTGACGCGCGAACTGGATATTTCGGCGGCGATGGAATCGGAGGAGATGCCGAATCTGCGCCTCGAAACCGGGTCAGCGCATCGGCTTCGTGTTCGCACATCGCATACGGCGCCGCCCAAGCCGATTATCGCCGGCGGTCCGAAGCCGCCCGCCGACGATCCGCCCGAACCAGGTTTGCAGACACCGCAGAAGCGGCCACCTGTTCGGCAACGTCCGCCTCAGAACGATCCGAAGTCCGTGATTCGCCAGTTGCCGGGACTCGCGAGTCGCGATGCCGCAGGACCGGCTGGCACGACGACGCAGCCGTCCAATGGTGTTGCGCCGCCATTCGGCCCGATGGTGGGCCCACCCTATCCGGCGGTCACCTCGCGACCTGCTCACACCGCGACGCCGACAAGCCGGCCGGCTCTGCCCTCCTCCAGACCCACGGCCGCAGTTCGCGGCCGCCCCACGGTGCCCAGTACTCAGCCAGCGGGGGAATAGCACACAACCTTGTTTGCGACTGGAACTTGTCGCCACTGCGGCGCGGCGATGCGGCCCACGGCTGGCACGCGAATGACCGCTTCGCGCTGGAAAGGGTCGTTGGAATTCACATCGATACCAAGGGATTGTGACGCCGATCTCGTTTCTGAATGCAGGGGAGCTACACACCGAGAAACGAGCTGTGTCGGCATCGTTTCCGCCATCAGAATGACGTAAATCGGTCCCCACAAAGCGGGCTGGTTCGCCTTATTTCTTGACAGCCGCGCTCGGGGCTTTTAAGACAGTCCATTTGAAGCACGCATGACGCAGTTTAAGCGCAATAGCGTCTCGCCGATCAGGAAGGTGGGGCCGACGGGTACCATTTCAAAGTCAAGAGGAACGCGTTCGGGTGCGCGGTCCTTTTCGCCAGACATTTTCGAGAACCACAAGAGCAAACACCGAGGAGTAAGCACATGAGGAATCTGGGTATCGTTTTTTCGTTCTGCGTTTTGTCAGTTGGACTGACCGGATGCGGAGGCGGCGCGAAGAAGACGACCGCGACCGTCAACTTTTCGATGACCACTCAGCCGCGGGAGCCGTTGCCGGAGCGGTACATGCGGATCGCGGTTTACAACGCGGACGTCACCGCCGAGGCCGGCAGTGACACATTTGATGAGAAGAAGTGGCGCGAACTCGCCGCCGACTTCGTGCAGTCCGAGCTTCAGCGCGCCGCGGATGAGCACAATATCCCCATCAAACTGGTCGATCGTGAGCACATGAAGGCATCGCTGGGCGAGAAGGACATGGCCTCGGCCGGAATCACCGAAGGGGGCGACGCTGTTTCGTCGTCGGCCCTCGCCGGAGCGCAGGCGATTCTGACCAGCAAGATTACGGTGAAGATCGATAAGCAAAGCAAGACTGAATACAAGCAGGGTCGATCGTTCCGCGGCATCAGCCTGGGTAGCGGCGGCACGCAGACGACGGAATCTCGAAACATCACCGTATCGTGCCAGTTCCAGCTTAAGGATGTCGGCACGAACGAAATCATCTATGGCTACACCGGCAAGCCGCGACGGCACTATGAAGGCGGCAAGGGTGGATTCTTCAAGAAGTCCAAGACCGAGGTCGAAATGGAGCCGCGCGACGAGGTCATTGCTCAGATCGTTGAGAAGGAACTGCACGTTTTCATGAGCAAGTTCGTGCCCGTCACCTTCGAGGACAGCACCATGGTGGAGCCGAGCGGCAATGAAAACTGCAAGGCCGGTACCGCGGCGCTCAATGCCGAAGACTGGGAAACCGCGCTGGCCAAGTTCAAAGAGGCGATCGCCGAGAAGCCGGAAGACGACAAAGCCCTGTATGGTGCGGCGGTTGCCTGCGAGAAGATGGGCAAATTCGATGAAGCCCGCAAGTACTACAAGCAGGCGCTCGGATATGAGCCGGAACAGGAGAACTATCTTGCAGGCCTGGCGCGTGTCGAAGACCAGTTGAACCGACAGTCCTGAAGACAATAGACCTTCGATGCGCGGCAACCCCGCGGCGCTGCGACCGGAACATTCCGAAGACCGGCGCAGCGATGGAAATGTAGCCAACGGCTGATGCAACTTGTGTTCGTCAGCCGCCATGTAAGCCAACATGCGAGTTTCGCACTAGTTAAGGAGCCTGATATGAATCGCCGAAAGTTGAGTCTCTGTGCCGCGATACTGGCGGCCGTGATCGTCTCGCCGATGGCGCATGCACAGGACGATCCCGCGAAGTATGCCCAGAACAAGTTGCTCTCGAAGCGCGCGGCAGAAGCCGATGCGTATCGGAAGCTGGCGGAGACCGTCTATGGTCTCCAGATTTCGTCAGACACCTATGTCCGCGATTTCGTGACCGAGTCGGACACGATCCGGACATCGATGGATCATTACATTCGTGGCGTTCGCCTCGGCACGCCGCGATGGGATTCGGACCTCACGTGCACGATCGAGGCCGAAGTGACTGTCGCAAAGCTGATCGAGGAACTGACGGAAGTTCACAAGCGACATTACAAAGGCAACAAGATCCACGCGGAAGATTTCACGCACATCAAGCAGTATTACAAGAAGGACATCATCACGGCGGTTGGCATGGGCGCGCCGCGGCCCGATCTTCCGCCGGAAGTGCCGGGCGGAGATATTGCGATCGAGGGCAACCTTCCTGAACCGGCGATTCCGGATATCTGGAAGGCGGTCTCGCCGCAGCACCGTCTGATGGCTGTTCGCGCCGCGCAAGTCGACGCGATGCGCCGGCTTGTCGAGCGCCTCAAGGGGCTGCGCATCACGAGCGACACGCTCGTTCGTGATTTTGTCGCCGAATCCGACGTCATCACGGCCGAATCGAAGGCAACGCTTACCGGGGCGACCGAGGTCGGGCGTCCCTACTTCCACAGCGACGAACTGATCGTGGAAGTCACTTATGAAGTGCCTGTCGAAAGCGTCATCACCACGATCAAGACGCTCTACAAGAAGCACTACAAAGGCGACCGCGTCACTGCGATGAACATCGAAGAAGTCTCGAAAGTGCTGAAGACCCAGAAGTTCCAGGCCACTGGCATGGGCGTTCCCAAGCCGGAGCAGATCCGCGCTGCGGCAGCACAGATCAAGGAAACGATTCCTGACTGGGTCGGCCAGACGATTTCCGCCGAAGGCGCCGGGGTTCCGCCGGAAGACAAATCCGGCACGCCCCAGGGCAAGTTGATGGCCGCCCGCGCCGCGGAACTGGATGCGAAGCGCAAGCTGGCGGAAGAGGTGATGGGCTTCCGGATCGATTCGTCAACGACGGTTCGAGACTTCGTGACCGAGCACGACGAGATCAACGCCCGTCTCAATACCTACCTGCAAGGATCGTATGTGAAGTCCACGCGGTATGATTCGGACGGTACATCGTATGTCGTCGTCGAGATGCCGGCCATGCAGGTCTGGGAAGTGGTTCATACGTACATCAAAATCAAGCGGACCTAGTCCCATGCGAGACGGCGCGAGGCCGTCGCGCTGAGTTCAACATTGAATCGAAGGAGTCCATATGCTTCGCAAACTCTGCACAATGTTCTTCGCGGTCGCTTTCGCCTTCACGATCGTTGGCTGCGAGGAAAATGAGCACAAGGTGACGGAGAAGAAGGAGACGACCCACGAGTCGCAGCCGACCGATTCCTCACCGGGTACCATGATCGTCGAATAAGCGGCTGATCCAGTCGCGGATTCGGCGAACTCCGAGACAATCGAGCGGCCGGGCGAGCCTGACTCCCCGGCCGTTTTCCTGCGCAGATATGAGGATTCATATCAGGTAACTTTCCGAGCAGACCGGCCAGTTGACTCGGGATCAGCCTACAATCCGCGTCGGGCGGCGGTTCGATCGGTCGAGCCGCATTTGACTTAAGTGTGTGATATGAAAAAACGCAGCCAGCTCAGTTTTCTCTCATTCCGACCTGCCGTTTTCATGATTCTAATGTGCCTGCTGGCGCCCGCGCTTGCATGCCTACACGGTGACGAGGATATCATCGACCGGCATGAGCAGGCGCTGCAAGCCGAGGAAGAGCGATCCGCCAACGTTCGGACTCCCGGGCGTGAATCGCCGATTATCCGCCAGGACGAAAAACCAGCGACGATCGGGTAGAATCTTTTCTCATGGCATCGACCAGACCCAAAGATTCT
The DNA here is from genome assembly GCA_019636475.1 of Phycisphaerae bacterium. Classification (NCBI taxonomy): domain Bacteria; kingdom Pseudomonadati; phylum Planctomycetota; class Phycisphaerae; species Phycisphaerae bacterium. The sequence continues at coordinate 63,635 of JAHBXN010000014.1, read as the reverse complement.
GACAAGGATTCCGAGTTGTGGTATCAGTCCGGCCTGCAATTTGAATGCACCCAATGCGGCAACTGCTGCACCGGCGCGCCGGGATATGTCTTTGTCAGCGAAGATGAGATTGATCGCATCGCCTCATTTCTCGGGCGGCCCGGTCAGGGGCTTGAGCGTCATCAGTATCGGCGCGTCGGCCGGGGGATATCGCTGACCGAAGATAAGACGACCGGCGACTGCGTATTCCTCAAGCGGACGAGCGAGGGTCGGCGCACGTGTTCGATCTACCCGGTTCGTCCGCTGCAATGCCGAACTTGGCCGTTCTGGAACAGCCTGCTGGAATCCCGCGAGGAATGGGACGAAGCCGCCCGGGATTGCCCCGGGATGAACAAGGGCAAGTCGTATGACTTCGTTCAAATTGAGATTCGGCGACTGGCGAAGGACTGGGGCGATCTGCCGTCCTGATCCTGACTCGCCGGCAGCCGATGGCCGCGCGGGATGAACAACGACCTCGCCGAAATCCTCCGCTTTGCCGCGACGAATGACGCGCTGTTCGCCGACCTGGCCGCGTTTTACGCTCGACTTGATCGCACCATCGATTCGTATCGTCCGACCTGCTGGAACAAGGGCGCGTGCTGCAAATTCGGGGAATTCGGACATCGTCTCTATGTGACAGCGATTGAACTCGCGTACTTTGTTCGCGAGCAGCGCGGATCGTGGCTTGGAGCGAACGGAGCGGCGGCCTGCCCATACCAAGTGGAAGGCCAATGCACGGCGCGTGCGGCCCGGCCGATGGGCTGCCGCGTGTTCTTCTGCGATCCAGCCGCCGAGCACTGGCAGAACCCGGTTTACGAGTGCTATCTCGGGGAGTTGAAAGCGATTGGCGAGCGCCACGGTGTGCCGTATCGGTATATGGAATGGTTATCGGCGCTTGCATCTGTCGGTTCGACTGAACTGTCGATCCTGTCACGCGAGGCGGGAAACGCTGGGGAGACGGCGGGTTCGCCGACAGCCGGCGCCGATAAGCGGTCTGACGACACGACCGCCACGGCCGGATCCGTTGACCCGAAACGCTCGAATGTGATAGAATTACCGCAGGTCAGGGAATCCTGACTCCCACCGGTAGCGAGGGGCTGCCGCACGCGGCATCGCAGCATTGCCGTACCGCTAAACCGCCAGCCTGAAAGCGAAAATTGAGGACGCCATCATGAAGCTTGTCAAACGACTGTTTGCATTGGTTTTCGTCGCGATGCTCATCGTTCCGACGATCGGTTGCGGCGTGGCCACCACGGCTGCCGACAATCAGCGAACGATCCGGCGAATTGCCGATTACGACAGCCGCATGCTCGTCGACGACCTCGCGCTCTTCCTCCAGACCAATCGAACGCTTCGCACGTCGCGCTGGGTTATCGACTGATCGCGAATGCTCCTGAGTCGCAAGGCGCGGAAGCATTTCGCGGCCGAAGCCGGACCTGATCGCAAAGAGAATTCAAGCGGCCGCGCGTTGATTCAGCGCGGCCGTTGTGCTTTGATGCTGACGTGATGAAAACCGCACGCTGGGTTCCGCTGCTTGCAACCGCTGACTGTCCACCCGGCTCGCAACATTTTGTGGAGGCCGGTGGGCATGAACTGGCCGTTTTTCATCTGAGGGCTCCTGACCGATTCGTCGTCATCGCAAACAGTTGCCCACATGCCGGCGGGAACCTGTCGGCCGGGGAAGTGGCCGGCGATGTAGTGACTTGCCCGTGGCACGACTGGAAGTTCAACCTTGAGACATCCTTGTGCACTGAATCGGAGTCCGTTCGCGTGAAGAAGTATGATTGTCGCGTTGAATCGGGCCGGCTCCTCGCGCTACTGCCCGATTGACTGTTTTGTCGCCGCGGAATTGTCACTGCCCGATGAGCGGGGGACCTTCGATTCGGCCCGCCCGCTGGTCGTCGTCGTAACGGTCCCTCAGGTTCGGCTCGAGGACCTTCAACTGCGCGGCAAGCAGAAGTCGCCGGCCGATTTCCTCCATTTTCGCCTCAATCATCCGCTGCCGAATCCGCCTCACGAGGGTCGGCCTGACCTCCTCGAGCGGCGTTTCGACCGCGGGGATTCGCCGCTCCAGCTTAAGAATATGAAGGTAGCCATCGACCTCTATCGGATTCGACACGTCGCCGGGCTGAAGCTCGAAGGCGGCCTTCACAAGCACGGCCGGTACATCGTCCAGGTCCGCGACGGCCGAGAACGGCGGCATCAACCCCTGATTGATCTTTGTCAGCACATTCTGACTGTAGTCGGCGACAAGCCGCTCGAATGATTCTCCCTGATCGAGGCGTGCACGAATCTGAGCGGCCACTCTCTGATTGCTGAACTGGATGTGGCGGACCTCGACCTTTTCGCCGAACTCCCTCTGATACGCGCGTTCGATCTGCTCGTCGGTGACCTCTTTTTCCGCCAGGCGCTCTTCGGCCACTTTTCGCAGGATCGCCTGCCGCTCCATCGCGACCGCCAGTTCAGACCGCGACACGCCGCGACTGCGCGTCCACTCGTCGATAATCCTCTCGCGCCGAGCCGGCGTCAGTGATTCGACATCCTTGCCGTTCATGTGTTCGGCGTGCGCGGTGATGTCGTATTCGCGGTCGATGTCTTCCTTCGTGATGGTGATTCCCAGTCGGCGCGCCTCCTGCGCGGCCACTTCGCGCACGAGCATCAATTGAAACAGCGGGAGGCCATGCGAATCGATCAGAATTCGCATGAACTCCGACCACGCAATGGGTTCGCCGTTGACGGTGGCCAGGGGACGCGCGGCCGGCGCGGGTTGAGTCGGCTGGGCTTCGACGCCGTCGGCTTGATTGTTCGAAGCTCCGGCGGCGGCAAGTCGCTCGCTGACGGTCGGTGGTGAATTTGACGAGCGATTCGAGATTGAATCGTTTGATGCGCACGATATCGCCAGGAGAAGACAGCTCGAGGCCGCCACCGAGATTGCGACGCCTGCCGATCGCACGACCCAGTGCGACTGACGATCAATGAACAGGGGGGCATGGAAGTTCATAGGCATGGATTACTCCGCCGCCGCCGTCCCGATTCGACTTGTTCCGGCGATCGGCAACGGAGCATTGTCGAGCAAGTCAGTCAAATCCACAAACTGGCGGAGCTTCGCGGATTGGGCAAACCGAGGTCAGGACGTCAGGATTCGGAATGGGTCGAGATCGCGCCGGCTGACGATGATGCTCAGACCCTTCAGGAGGCCCCGCAGCCGTGATGCCAAAGGTTGCAGTACCGGTCGCTCGCTGGCCCAATGCCCCAGGGCGATGGCCGCGGTGCCGGAGCGCGCATATTGAAGCGCATCGTGATGCCGAATCTCGCCGGTGATGACGACATCTCCTTCGCCGAGCGATACGCCCGGAATTTCGAACGGCAGCGAGCCCGCGGCCCCGACGCAGACGAACCCCCGCCGGACCCGGGCACCAGGGCTGCCGACGATGCTTACGCCATTTACCCCGATCTGCCGGGCGAGGGATCGCGCGAGTGCCGCGACCGAAGTCGGCCTGGCGAACTCGCCCATCCGCCCCTGCCCCAGTGATGCCAATGGTGCGGCATCAAGTGAGTAAATATCGAATGCGGGCTCCTCATAGGGATGTGATCGCCGCAGGGCATCGATGACGACTGAAGTCGTTCGCCGATCGAACAACACTTCGAGGCGCGTCTCAGCCACACGCTCGAGGCATCCGCGTCGTCCGATGGCCGGATTCGTTTCCGGCCCTCCGAGGAAAGTTCCCTGGCCCTGAAGCCGGAAGCTGCAGTGCGAATAATCACCGATGCGCCCCGCGCCGGCTTCAAACAAAGCGGCGGCAACGCGCTCCAGATCATTTTCCGGCACAAACGTGACAAGCTTGCAGCGCTGCAACGGGTCGCGTGCGGGCGTAAACGGCGCGGCGCCGGATATGCCGGCCAGCGCCGCGAGCGTGTCGTTCGTTCCGCCGGGCGCGGCGTCGAGCGCCGTATGCGGTGAATAGACCGCGATCCGCTCCGAAAGTGCCGCCGCGGCGACACCCTCCTGCGAAGCGCGCTCCGGCCGCAGCGATTTCACGCCGCGAAAGATCGGCGGGTGATAGGCCACGATCGCATCACACCGGCCGACGACCGCCTCATCGAGCACCGACGGCATCAGATCGATCGTCAGCAGCAGGCGGCGAACCGGCCAGGATGCATCTCCGATCAGCAGGCCCACGTTGTCCCAATCGGCAGCCGCGTGAAGTGGTGCGATGGACTCCATCGCAGCGCAAAGTCGCGAGACTGTCGTCACGACCGCCCGGCCGGGCTCGCGTCGTGTTCCATGCTTAGCCAATTTCGCACTCCTTCGCGACCAGCCGCTTGTAAAGCCCTTGAATCTCGCGCGTGCGGGCGCCTGGAACCCCCTCGCCGACCCGGTGCTTTTCGATGAAAGTTACGGGCATGACCTCCAGCACACTCCCCGTGAGAAAGACCTCGTCCGCCGCGAGCAGCACGTCGATATCGATCGGCCGCTCATGCATGGACATTCCGTTCTCCCGTGAGAGCTCGATGATCGCATTGCGCGTCGCGCCCGGCAGAATGGGTGTATCGAGCGGCGGCGTGGAGATGACACCATCATGAACCACGAAGACATTGCAGACGCAGCCTTCGGCCAGCAGGTTGTCTGTCGTGAACCATAGGGCCTCGTGGCATTCGCGGTCGGCCGCCTCTTTCAGCGCGATGAGCCTCGGCATGTACGCGAGCGTCTTGTGCCCCGCGATCGGATCCTGTCGATTCTGGCGATAATCCGAAATGCACACACGCATGCCCTGGGCATAAAGCAGCGGCGGATATGGCTGAACCTGCGAGGCCGAGATGATCAGGGTTTGTGAGCCGGGCTTGACCTCCAATCGGCCCGGTCGCGGCACTTCGCCGGGCGTCGCGACCATGCGAATGCGAGCGTCCTGAAGACTGTTCGCCGCCAGCAATCGCCTGATTCCATCGGCGATCTCATCCGGATCGACGCGTATCAGCATCTCGAGCGCGTCCGCCGAATTTGACATCCGCTTCACATGTTCGTTCAGGCGCATCACACGTCCGCCGTACGAACGCATCGTCTCGAACAATCCGGCAGCGTGATTCAGGCCGGCATCAAATGCCGAAATGCGAGCCTCCGCCGCGGGAACTATTTCGCCATTGAGGTAGATCAGATCAGACATGATTGGTAGTCGAAGGTTGAGACGGCGCCTCGATTTCTGGGGCAAGGCCAACAGCCCGCGCCATCCCGGCAACCTTGGCTTGTAACTCACGATATTCTTCTTCCGGCGTCGAGTCCGCCACGACCCCGCTGCCGACGTGCATATCGAGCCGCCCATCCACGAGGGTCATGGTGCGAATCGGCAGATTCAGATGCATCGAACCGTCGATGCCGAGAAAGCCGATCGCGCCGCAATACGCTCCGCGCACATCCGGTTCCAGTTCATCGATAATCTGCATCGCTCGCGTCTTTGGCGCGCCCGTCACTGAGCCGCCTGGAAACGCCGCCCGGAGAAGATTCACCGCGTTCGCATCGCGGCGAAGACGGCCGATCACGGTGGCGGTGCGGTGAAAAACCGTTGGAAGCGTTTCGATTTCGCCGGCCGATTCGACGCGCACACTGCCGAAATCGCAGACGCGGCCAATGTCGTTCCGAACGAGATCGACGATCATGTTCAGTTCGGCACGGTCCTTCTCGCTCTCCGCCAAGGCCCGGTACGCCGCCGCGTCCTCCTCGGGCGTCGCGCCGCGCGGCCGGGTGCCTTTGATCGGCCGAGAGGTGACGACGCCGTCACGCAGATGCAAAAACAACTCGGGCGACGATGAAATGACCGCGGCCGGTCCGAAGTGTGTGCCGGCAGGATCGATCGGCAGATAGGCCGCGTGCGTGGCGGGATTCGACTCGCACAGGCGTTCGTAGATCGAAAAAGGGTGCGCCTTGAGCGGCAGGCTGAGCCGCCGGGATAGATTTGTCTGAAAGATATCGCCCGCGCGGATGTACTCAATGATCCGAGAAACCTTGGCGAGGTAGTCTTCGCGCGAGTAATTCCAGCCGGGGCCGCCGATTTCGACCCAGTCGGTCGAACAGTCCGCCTGATAGTCGCTATCGAGCGTCGCGACGCAGTCCGCAAGCTCATCGAGCCGATCGTCCAGCGGCGCCCGCTCGACCTGGGCATCGTCGAACAATCGGGGTGGAAGCTCGATTCCGGCGACGTGCCACGTTCCACGCTCGCCATCGTGGATGATGACCGTGTCGAACAATGACCAGTATGAAATCGGCAGACGGTCGACGCCCCCACGCCTGCCTGCGGACGGCTCGATGCAGTGCCCCGCCTCGTAGGCGAGGTAGCCGATCCATCCGCCGACGAACGGCAATTCTCCTGGACTTTGTACGGCGCCGAGTGCTCGGACGCGTTCCGCGAGCCGTTCAAACGGATCAACCGAGTCCGACTGGAGCAGCATGTCCGTTTTCACGGGGGAAACGGCATATATTGCGTATCGGCCCCAGCGCGGCGCGGCGGCTGCCGATTCCAGAATCACTCCGTGGCGGATCGCACCGATCTCATATCGCAAAGCGGCGATATTGATCGGTGCGGGTATCTCTCTGGCCGCCCACCGGACGGACTGCTGACCGGGCTTATCGGGCATGGCGGGAGTATATCCGCTTCCCCCCAGCTTCTCATAGCGGACAATGCCGATCGGGCACCGGTCCGGGAACGGCATGACCGATTCAAGTCTCGATGCCGCTTGAGATTGCAGGCTGTTTGCGTAATAATCTAATATCCAGGCAAACCTTGGGGGACCCACTGGAGCTAGGAACCACGAATGAGCGCAGAACGCGAAGTGGTGTCCGTGGCGGTTCCACCGACACGGCAGAATCAAACGGTCCTCTGGTTGATTGCCATGCTGCTCGCCATCATTGCGACGGCAATGGTGTTGCGAAACGATCTGCCCTTTGGGGCGCGGCCCGCGTTTGGTGATTCGCCGATGGCCGGCGCGCGAGGCATTTTCGCGTTTACCGGGCAGATTGACCGCAACAGCTATGGCCTGTTCATGATGGACGTGGATAACAGCACGATCTGGTGCTATCAGTATGTGCCGAGCCTGGGTCGGTTGCGGCTGGTCGCGGCTCGGTCGTACATGTACGACCGGTACCTCGAGAGTCACAACTGCGGCGATCCGACGCCGCAGATGGTCAAGCAACTGATCGAGGACGAACGCAACAACAGAAATCGCGTCTCCGGCGGCGGCATCGCTCCGGATTCGCCGCTCGAAGAAACGGACATCACGACCGACGCGCCACCGAAAGTGCCCGCGACGCAGTACGAGCCGTGAGTCCACCGGCCATCGGCCGTGACCGGGTAATTTGAAAACCGGCGTCGGGGTGGACGCCGCAAGAGCACCCGCCGCGAAAGTCGACGGGCGAGCCGTGCCTCGCCGCGAAGCCTTTCGCCCAGCAAGCGCCGTCAGCAGAATCGACGCCGTTTAACCAACCCGCTCCCTCCATCGGGGAGCGATAGCGCAGGAACGTCGCCATGAACGGATATTTGACGATCGAGGAAACGTGCAAAAAGCTCGGCAAGACCGAAGACCAGATCAAGGCGCTCGTGCGGCAGGGGAAGCTCCGCGAAGTCCGAGACGCCGGCAAGGTGTTCTACAAGGCATCCGAGGTTGACAACATCGCCGCCAAGGAAGGCAGCAGCGTGGTCGACCTCGATGGCGCTTCGCCGGAGATCATCAGCCTCGACGATAACGAATCGTTCGCGTCAGCGCTGTCGAATCTTGCGGACTCGTCGGCGTCGCTTGGCGCGCTCGACGAAAGCCCCGAGCCGGACCAGCTTCCAAGCCTGGAACCGGGTGAACGCAGCGGCAGCGCTTCGGGCATCTCGTTCGCTGACGACAGCGCTTTGAATATTGACGACATTCCCGAGGAACTGCCGTCAGCCGGATCGAAGGCCGGCGCGCCAACCGAATTCTCTTCAGAGATCGATCTGCTCCCGAGTGATGACAAGGAAGGCTCGTCCATGGCGCCCGCGCCGGCGCCGCAGAAGGGTCGCCCGTCCTCGTTCGAGGATGTTCCCGACCTCGGCCTTTCCGGATCGAGCATCATCAGCCTTGAGCCGGGCGATTCGAAAATCGTTGACAGCCCGGCCGCAAAGGAAGGCACCAAGATCACGCGGCCCGGTATCAGCGTCTTCGACGAGGAAGAGCTTGGCGTGCCCAGCGACCCCATGGGCGAAACCCAGATTTCCTCCGGCGCCGGCGACTTCGACTCCGTTGGGAGCGGCAGCGGGCTGCTCGACCTTACCCAGGAAAGCGACGATACCAGCCTTGGCGCCGAACTGCTCGACGTGATCTCACCGACCGAGGCCGGCGAGACGGAAGTCGAGGCTGAAGTCGTCGAAGAGGACACCGGGCCTCGCACCAAAGGCGGTACTGCCGTGGCGATGACACCCCCGCGCGAGTCGGTGTCCACAGCCGCTGCGGTGACTTCGGTCGCGGCCCGAGCGGCAGTCGGAGGTCCCGACGCATCCACGCTTCCGATGAACATCTGCCTGTTTGTCGGCGTGCTATCGATGGCCATTCTCGGCCTGGCGACATCGGCCGCCATGCAAGGGACATGGCCCGAATCGATCATGGGAGTGATTTCCTCCGGCGTTGTACACTGGTCAGTCCTCGGGGGACTGTCGGCCGTGGCGATCGGCATGGGCGTCTGGGGAATTCTCGCCGGGCGTAAGTGATTTCAAAACGACGACGCTGATCGCGCCCGCTGGAAGACCGCAACCTTCGTCGAGAAGCCGCGGACCCACCGTTGACGTTGAAGGATCGCATCGAATGTCGTCAGGACGCCGCCTGCGACAGCGCCGACCGCCTCTCCCACGGACGGCAAGGTCCGGATCGTTTTCGCGAGCACGCTTGAGAAGTGACGCCAGGCCCACGTCATCGCCGCGCCGCGCAGGCCGTCCGCGCATACCTGACCATTGGACACAAAGAACACCGGGCGCATCTGAATCAATCTGAATCCGATGGGCGACAATTCGGCGAGATGCTCGTCGAGCGTGTGAAATGACTGGCTTGCGGTCGCGGGCAAGGTGCGCGCTGGAAAATTGTCCGTCACGATGAGAATCCCGCCCGGCACGACGGCTTCGCCGCATACCCTCAGGGCTCGTCGCCAGAGCGCGTCATCGGTGATGTGGAAAAGCACGTCCATCGCCGACACCACTTCAAACGGGCCACCCGCACGAATCATTTCCGGCAGGCCCTCACTGATGTCGCCAGCCTCAAACACCTGTCCCGGAAACCGCTCGCGCAGGCGCCGGACCGCTTCTGGTGAGATATCGATCCCGGACAGCCGCCGAAGCCCGAGCGACCGATAGATTTCAATGTAGAATCCGGTGCCGCAGCCGATGTCAAGGACGTTGCACTCCTGAGTCGGAAGCAGCCGCCGCAGCAACCTGATGAAATGGGCATGGCGCAATCGATATAGCGCCCGGTTGTATCGCTCGCCCAGTCCGGCGTAGCCCACGCGCTCAAACGCCCCCGAATACCGGTGACGAGTGAGCCATTCATCACGCGTTGAGGGAGGCACCGGCCGATCGGATTGCTCTTCCCGGCTCGTTGCAGTCATTCTTCGTACGCCAGGTCGCGCGCGTTCTGGAGTTCAATTCGCCACTTGCCGTCTTCCTTGACGACAACCCCGATCACCCGAATGCGCCGACCCTCGACCAGCTTCTGAGACGCCGACATCTCCTGCGCCGTCCGATCATAGTAGTACAATTTCACCTCGACATCGCCATCCTTGAGAATCACCGAATGCCGTTCGCCGTGTTTCGCGCTGGGCCGTGATGAGATGCTCTCCACGACTGCCGACACCGTGACGCGCTTTCCCTTCAGCTTTTCTCCGATGTCCGCCAGTGCCGTCATGTCGGCAGCCTTCACGCGATTAATGCGCGAAGCGATCACAGCCTCCTCGCTGGCGGGCAACGGCCAATAGACATAGTCGGTCGAGGCGTTCCAACCTTCGTCGTGCTGGCCCCCGTCGTCTTCGCCGTCGTGGCCGAGGCAATAGAGCACGGGTTGACCATCATTCAGAAAGTACTTGAACGTCTTGCCGCTGAACGGGTCCTTGAGCACCTTGCCGACGCGTCCCTTGTCCAACTCCGACAGTTTTTTCGGAAACGCGTATTTACCGTCGCCTTTCTTCGGCTTGTACGAGAATACGGCCAGCAGCAGTTGCGTCGCACGCCGTTCCGCTTCGCACTGAGCCGCAAGCGTGTAAATCCGCGAGTATGTGCCCTCGGCTCCATAGAGCATACCCTTGGTCAGATTGTTCGTCTGGGCAAGCTGGCGGCCGGCATCGATGATTCCCTGATTGTTCTCGGTGGCGTATCCCGGTTCCATCAGTCGGTCGATCGTCTTGAACGCCGCCATGACGGCACTTGCCGTGCCGGCGGGATCGGCATCGACGCGCGCGCCCAGTGCGAAGCGATTTCCGCCGCCCAGCGTCTGGCCGGTCACATCGCGATATCGATTGCTATTCAGCTTCACCCCGCCGCCGAGGGGACCGAAGATGTACTGCAAATTGTCCAGCATGATCGCGCATTCAGTTCCGAGGCAGTACGACGCGTCCAGCGGCTGAGAATCAATCTTTGCCAGAGACGTCGACAACTTCGCCGCGTCCGCCGGCTTCAATACTCCGTGCGCGAACGCCCAGCGAATGTGTTGATAGGTCATCCGCCGAATCGAGTAGCCCGTGAGCTGTTCAATGGAGAAACGGGCCGTTCGCAGCTGCCCGGCCACGCGAATATTGGTTTCGACAGATGCAATGAACCTGGCCGGATCGACGTCGCCATCCTTCCCGATTCGCCATGCATTCTCCATGACGCCCTGCGCACATTGACGCAGCTTCGGGACGTGTTTCAACTGCGTTTTCTCAAGCCGATTGGCATTGTCATCACGATCGCCATCGATGGTCATCGGCGCGACGACGTATTTTCGCTTCGAAGCCATCTCGAACTTCTTGAGCGCGGCCTTCGTGCGTTTGAATGACTGCTCCCACGAACCGCGCCGGTTCGGGAACCACGGCGCCGGACTGCGCTTCGTGCGCGTATCCGCCTCGCCGGTTGATACCTCCGTGTTGTCGGCCGCGGCGGAGCCGGTCAACATACCGTCGAATTCCGGCCAGTTTTTCTCCTTGACTGGACTGTCAACCAGGCCGGGCATGAACTCGGCGTACAACGAATAGGCATCATCCTTGTCCGGCACCCTGGCTACAGACTCGTACCATTGGGCGTAATTGGTGTGTCGGTGGAAATCCGGCATGGGTGGAAGATCCACCGCCAGAACCGGCCGACCGCACAGCGCGACCACCGATGCCACAGTGACAAGAAGACAGCTCGTGACTTGACTCATGATGGCTTGATCCCCCGTGCCGCGTGGACGGCACGATTGGCGAACATTGTGATTTCATCGCATTTCGCTACGGCACCGGGTCGTAGCCGCTTCGCCGTCCGGGATGGCAGCGAAAAATTCGCTTCAGACCGATCCACATGCCGCGAAGCGGACCATATCGCTCAATTGCTTCGATGGCGTACTCACTGCAGGTCGGAATGTATCGGCAATGGCCAAAGAGCAATGGTCGGATCGCAGCCTGGTAGCCGCGAATGCAAAGCAGCAGCAGGAATGTAATCACCCGGTACAACATCATCGTCGCCTGAACGCGAGCCGATGGATCGGGCGGCCCTCGCGGATGTACTTGATCTCAAAGTTGGTCTTCACATCGCCTTCGGCCGTGCCGAAATCCTCGTCGCGAAAATCGACCGCCTCCAGCTCAATTCGAGCCGCGGTCACTGCCTTGATCTGTTCGAAGTAGTCAGCGTGGTCCGTCTGAATCGCCAACCGTGAACCACTCGCCAGCGCACGGATCGCGGCATCGACAAAGGCCGGCTGGATCAATCGCCGGCGAAGATGCCGCTTCTTGGGCCACGGATCCGGATGATAAATATGCAGCGCGGCCAGGCTGCCGGCGGCGAGGCGCGTCATCACAAACTCGCGTGCATCGGTTCGCATCAGACGGACATTGGCGACACCCCAACGCGCCATACGATCAGCGGCATATTTGAAGAACTTGTTCGCCCATTCGATGCCGACATAGTTGCGATCCGGATGGGTCTGCGCCTGCCGGAGCAGGAAGCCGCCTTTGCCGCAGCCGATCTCAAGCTCAATCGGCGCAGAGCGCTCGAACAGTTCACGCAGATCGGTGAGCTGCGGGAGCGAATCCGGATCGACGGTGATCGCCGCGAAATCGAGCATGATCCGAATAGTATAGCCTCAAACGGCATGCTCGTTCGAGGGCGCGTTCGGGTAATTCACACTGTGTCGACCGATTTCCTGCCGCGAGAGAACAGCCAACCCAGCTCGTCCATTCGGAGCATCCGAGCGACGATGATGAACACCAGCCCGGCCGCCGCCGCTGGCCCGAAGACCATCGTGCAATCCCGGACGATTCGCGGCCACCCACCGACGCCCGCCTCCGGCAGGCGAGACAGCACCATGTGGGCCACCCCACAGGCCAGCAGTGTGGCCGTCACGGCTTTTGCGGTGGATCCGGCCAATGCCGTTGCTCCGATTCGCCCTTGCAGCTTTCGACGCAGAAGCATCGTCGAAATGAATACATGCAGGAACGAAGTGATCGATGTGCTCACGCCGAAAGCCGCTTCGCCAATCCACCAGAGCAGTACGACGTTCATCACCGCATTCAATCCGACGAGCCAGCAACTGACCCACATCGGCGTCATCGTGTCTTTCAGGCTGTAGAAGCCGCGAAGCAGTATGTGCTGGCAGCAGAATGCCGCCATACCCAGCCCATACCACATCAACACGGCCGCCGACCGCACGGTGTCCGAATGATCAAAACGCCCTCGCTCGAAGAGCAGCGTGACGATTGGCTCGCGAAGCACAATCATCAGAAGCCCTGACGGCAGCCCGACAAACACCGCCAGCCGAAGCGCCTGCGTCAAAGCGCTACGAAGGCCTGCGAGATCGCGCCGGCTCGCGAATCGGCTAAACATCGGAAACGCCGCCGTTGCAAGCGAAATCGCCAGCACGCCGAGCGGAAACTGATACAAGCGCTGTGCATTCGTCACGGCGGAGAACGCGCCTTCCTCAAGCGGATAGCGAATTGAGGTACCGAACAGCGTGAATGTCGCGGGATCTCCGGGACCGCGTGTCAGCATTGTGCAAATCTGGGCATCAAAGAACACGTTGAAGAGCAGCACGCCCTGACCCAGCATCACGGGAATGAACATGCGCAGAATGGTTCGCAAGTCCTCGTCGCGATGATCAAGCGACAGGCGAAAATGCACGCCGTATCGGCGCAGCGTCGGGAAGATCATGAACAACTGAATGACGCTCGAGGCCAGCACGCAGACAGCCACGCCGTAAACCTGACGTTCGATTTGCTCGCCGAACATCAGCGGACCGACCGTCGTCACGCCGACCATATTCACCACGTTCAGCACGATGGGCAGCAACGCCGGCACGGTGAAGTGGTTCAGACAATTGAGGATGCTCGAGAATAGCGCGACGAGGCATACACCCACCATGAAGGGCAGCATCACGGCCGTCAGCCCGATTTGCAGGGTCGACATGGTCCCGCCCGGCGAACGCCAATAGACGACAAGCGCGACCAGCTCCAGCAAAACAAGCAGCACCACGAGTACCAGCGTCATGATGCCCGCCACGCGCCCCAGCAGAAGCCAGGCCCGATCGCGACCCTTCTTATCGAGGACATCGGTAAAGACCGGGATGAAGACGGCGGAGAGCGCCCCTTCCCCGAAGAGACGACGAAACAGGTTAGGCACCTGGAATCCGTAATTGAATGCGTCCTGCACCCAGCTTTGCCCGTAGGCATAATTCATCACCATGTCACGAGCCAGACCGGTGACCCGCGACAGGAGCGTGCAGAATGCGACAAGTCGGGCAGACCCGAGAAATCGTGACGAATGGTCGGACATCGGGCGAGACTATATCGATCGCGCCGATCCGTCACAACTCAGCCGGAATTGAGATTGAATCAACCCATGTCTCGCGATGCTTCCGCGGGCACAATCGAAGTGAGCCGTCCAGCACTTCCGACGGCAAGCCCCGTCACCGCCCGGAAAACTCGTCCGGATCGTTGGCGTACGCCCGAGCCGTCTCCAGCGTGATTCGACCCACGCCGACCAGCCGTCGAAGATCGGTATCGAGTGTGAACATCCCATCCGCCCGGCCGCTCTGAATCGCCGATTCGATCGATTCAATCTTGCCGGTCCGAATCGCATTGCGGACCGCATAGTTCGCACCGAGCACTTCCATCGCCAGAACGCGACGCCCACCGATCGCCGATGGCAGCAGATGTTGCCCAACGACAAACCGCAGGCTCATTGAAAGCTGCGCCCGGATGTCGTCGTGCCGCTCACCGGGAAACAGATCAATCAATCGTGTGATTGCCCCCTTTGCATCGCGCGTGTGCATGGTTGCAAAGATGAGGTGCCCCGTCTCCGCCGCGGAGATGGCGAGCTGTGCCGTCTCCATGTCGCGGATCTCACCGACAAGAATGACATCGGGATCCTGCCGCAGTCCCGAGCGAAGACCCTCATAAAACGACGGCACATCCGAACCGACCTCCCGCTGGGTGATGATGCTCGCGCCGTCCTGCGGGTAGATATATTCGATCGGCTCTTCAATCGTGATGATTCGATAGCCCCCGCCTGAATTCAGCATCTGGATCAGGGCGGCCAGCGTCGTCGTCTTGCCGCTGCCCGTGATTCCAGTCACAAGGACGAGGCCGTCCTTCTGCATGGACAACCGGCTGCCCAGCGCCGTATCGAAGCCCAGCTCGATCAGCGTCGGTATGGATTCGGGAATGGCCCGAAAGCACGCACCGCATGAACCGCGCGATGAGAACACATTGGCCCGGAACCGCTTCACGCAAGCACGCCCGCCGGGCGTCGCACCGGAAAACTGAAATGCGAAATCCAGATCGCCCTGCCCCAGCCGGCTCCGCATCGCAGGCGGAACAATCGGCTCGAGCAGCGCCAGCAGCGATTGTCCTTCAACCACTTCGTCCGCCGCGGGTATGAGCTCACCATGAATCCGGTAAGTCGGCCGGTAGCCCGGAACAAGATGCAGATCCGACGCCTCGCGAACGTGCATGGCGTCAAGCCACCTGGAAAACGACTCATTCATGTGTTCACTCATCGGCAAGCATTTCCGCAACCGTCGCCGACCATGATACAATCCCGGCCCTGGAAAGTCGCACCGGCGAGCGCCGCAAACCCGGCTCCAGTTCCGATTCGACCTCGCGCTCGCGCGGTCGTCCATTGGAATGCAGATTCGGAATTCAACCCCGTTTTCAATTCACCGGGCGAAACCTTGATCGCCGATTTCCCATTCGCGGCGAAAGCAGTCGATCGTATAATCGACCTGTATGACGATCGTCCTGTTCGAAGACGCCGGTTATCGCGATCTGCTTCCCCTCGTCTATTCCCGCGCGACGTTCAATCTCCGCTGCGGGTTTGACAATCTTCGCAACAAGATCGAACACGCCTACGCCGCGCCGATCAATGCAATGTTCGTGAGGCCGGAGATCGCGCCGGTCATGGTTGAGCGTTGGTCCCTGCCCGTCAATGCCGCTCCAACCTCCGATCGCCAGCTCTGGATCAACGGGCGCGTGCTACTCTCAAAGCGCATCGATTTGCCGCCGGATTGCGCGATCTGGCAAGGTGACACGCTCGTCGCCGCAAATCTCTCCGCCGCCGCCGTAAAGGCGTGGACGGTTCAGACGATGCTCGATCACGACAAGCTCCGTGCCGCCACGGCGAATCTGCGCCGCCTCGAAGCAACCGCTGGCGAGTTTCGCCTCATCCGCTATCCATGGCAACTGATCCACGCAAACGCGGACGAAATCAATCGTCAATTTCTGGCGCTGGGCAGCGGCGAAATTCTGGGTAACGTTTATGCCGGAGCGCACATCTTGAACGATTCCGCGGTCCGTATCGGCAAGGGCTCGAAGATCAAACCCTGCACCGTGCTCGATGCCGAAGACGGTCCGATTCACATTGGGGAGAACGTCAATATCGCGCCGAATGTGACAGTCACCGGCCCCTGCTTCATCGGCGACCAATGCACCGTGCAGGCCGGCGCCAACATCCGTGGCGGAACCAGCATCGGCACTTTCTGCAAGGTTGGCGGCGAAATCGAGGGCGCGATTTTCCACGGTTATTCGAACAAGCAGCATGACGGCTTCGTCGGCCATAGCTATGTCGGCGAATGGGTCAATCTCGGCGCGGACACGGTCACGAGCGACCTGAAAAACACCTACGGATCAATCAAAGTCGCCCTCAATGGTTCGGAAATCGATACCGGAGAAATGTTCATCGGCTCAATCATCGGCGACCACGCCAAGACCGGGATCAACACCGTCCTGCCGACCGGCTGCATCGTCGGCTATGCCGCGAATCTGTTCGCCAGTTCTCACCCGCCGAAATTCGTGCCCAGTTTCACATGGTTGACGGACGACGGCCGATCAATCAACGAGCCGCAAAAGGCGCTCGCCGTCGCGATGAAGGTCGTCGCGCGACGGAAGCGCGTCTATTCACCGGCTGAGCAGGCGCTGTTTCTTTCCGTGGCCAGAACGGCGAAGGCAATCGAACGAGTCTGAGCGCCAGTGCCCGGCACGCCTAATTCGATCCAGACTCGATTCGCTTCAACTCCTTCAGCAGATATTCGTCGCTCCTCACTTCACGGCCGTCATTGAAGCGAATGAGATAGGGCTGGCCACTGACCGACGACTTCGTCGCTGCCACGCGAATAAAATCGCGCGACGTCCGGATTTCGCGGCGCTTCCATTGCCACTTGTCACGCAAATGACCGGCCGCCTCGCGGCATGTGTGTTCATCGCCGTTACGAATGAAAACCGCGCCCTCCAGCGATTCAACATGCTCGATCAAGCGCTCGATCTTCCGCCGCTCGGAGAGCTTCTTCGCCGCCAATGAGTTGGGTGCGGTTGATGTGACCGAGCTCGATGGCTCCGATGCCGTTGTTGTCGCAATCGGGTTCGGATCGGCGGCGGCCGCAGGCCGGCTCATCGGCCCGGTTGCCTCGTCACGGTCACGGCAGGCGGCGAGAAACAGGATCAACAGGAAGGCGAGCATCCTTTGCATTTCAAGCCTCGCTGAAGCATCGTCCTGTACCAGCGCCCGATCACTCAGCTCAACGAAATGTCGCTTCCGCGCTTTCGCCCCGTACGCAATCACGAACCGGCACGCATCAGAGCCTGAAGGTCGATTTTTCCCCGGTCTGTCCGGGGCAGCTCCGGCGAAAAGTGCCATTCATCCGGCATCATGTACCCGGGCAGCAGCGGCCTGCAGAATGCCACCAGCCCCGCTTCATCGAGCGCGGCACCGGCTTTGGCCGATACGCAGGCGCGAATCCGGTTGCCGAAAACCGGATCGGCGACAGGAACCACCGCGGCCTCCTTCACGGCCGGATGACGGTGCAGCGCCGCTTCCACTTCTCCCGGCTCGATCCGGTGTCCCCGACACTTGATCATTCGATCGATGCGTCCCTCGAAGAGCAAGACGCCGTCGCTGCGCCGCCGCACCCGATCCCCCGTGCGGTACCTCAGTCCCCCACCATCCGGGACGGCGCAGAGCCTGGACCGCGTCATCTCATTGTCACCAAAGTAGCCGGTCGTCACTGTCGGCCCCGCCACGAGCAACTCACCGGATTCCCCCTCTCCGACCGGTTGACCATTCTCATCAGTGATCCACAGGCGCGTGTCGCGAATGGCGACGCCGATGGGCACCGGTCCGTCGTCCGCGATATCCGCCCCCGTACACCGATGCCATGTGCAGACATTCGTCTCCGTCGGCCCGTAGAGATTTGTCCATGAAACGTGGGGAATCTCCATCGACAGCGCTTGCAGCGCCGGCTTCGGCATGACCTCGCCCGCGAAGATCACATGCCGCAGCCGCGAAAAGTCGTGCTCCGGGAGCCGGCCGCGAAGCTGCATCATGATCAGTGCCGACGGAACCGAATACCATGTGGTGATTCCCTGCTCGGCAATGAACTTCGCCGTACGATAGGGAAACATCTTGAGCGATTCAGGTACGGGACACATGGTCGCCCCCACCCGCACCGCCGCGAATATATCGAATGTGGATAAATCGAAATTGTACGGCGCGTGGTTGGAGAGCCGGTCTTCCGGTCCTAATTCGAAACAGTCCGCGCCCCATTCCGAAAAGTGCAGCAGACTGCGTGTCGTGATTTCGACACCTTTGGGCCTGCCGGTTGAACCGGACGTATAGAGAATGTTCGCCACGCCCCGCTCCGGAGAACGCGATTCCGCGGCCGGTTGCCACGCGTAACGCTCGCCCCAGGTAGCCATGGCGGACTCATCAGGATTCGCGAATACAAGTTCAACACCTGTCACGCCGGCCGGCGGATTGCCGCTGCCGACCCAGATGGTGATTCCCGCGTCGCCCACAATCGCCTGCACTCGCTCTGCGGGCCAGGCCGGATCGATCGGCACATAGGTTGCCCCCGCCCGGATCAGTCCGAACATCGCAACAATCGCCTCGATCGATTTTCTGAAGCAGAACGCGACGCGCACACCCGGCCCCGCACCAACCGACTCCAATAATCCCGCAAAGTCCGACGCACGCGCATGCAGATGGCGATAGGACAGGCTTGTGCCGCCGAACTCGACGGATGGCCGGCTGCCGTGCCGAGAAGCGGCGTTCTCAAGAAGGGTATACAGCGAGGAATCGTCCATCATTTTCAATCATCGCCGGGAGTCGATCCACTCGACAAGCGAATTGACCGTTTCTATCCGCTCGGGTGTCACCTCCTCGTCCGGCAGGCGGACCTTCAGCGTATCCTCGACGAACACCAGCATTTGCATCAGTCGAAGCGAGTCCATGCCGTGATCGAAAAGACTCACGTCATCCGCCGGCCATGCATGGCGCTCCGTCGGAATCAGTGTGCCGAACAGGTATTCACGAACTTGCTGACGTGTATTCATGGCTGTGCCAGGCCTCTGGTTTTCGATCCGCGCGCCCGAATGTTCCGAATTATTCAATGAGTTTAATCGCGGGCAGGACGGCTTTCAAACCAAACGACCGCGTCGGCCAGCGCTTGAAATCTCAGCCGCCATGCTAAAATACGCTTTGATGTTTCCTGACCCAATCCTGTCGACCCTCGCAGGCTGCGCAAGCCAATTGTCCAGGACATGCCGGCCCGAGTGCCGATCGGCCTAAGATGCTCCCGAATCAGTTGCCTCCCCCGTCCCGTAAGACCGCCCGACGACGCCCGCGACTTGCAATGCTCGCCGCCGCGCTGATCGCCCTGTTCGGCGGCACCGGCTGCGGCGCGTTCGTCACAGACAGCGGAATCTTCCCATTACCGGCGATCCACCTTGTTTATCCCCTGCCATCCCAGCTCGGTTTGACTTTCGAGACGGTCCGCATCGGCTCACCCGCCGGGTCGATCTTCGCATGGTTCATTCCCGCTGAAAATGCGAAGGGAACCGTCTTCATCAGCCACGGAGCCGTCAACAATCGCAGCAGCCATCTCGCCCACTATGAACTACTGCACAATATGGGATACCATGTCTTCATCTACGACTACCAGGGATTCGGCGAGAATCTCAGTGTCATCACCATCAACAATATCCTCTCTGATGCCAGGCTGGCGTTCGCGAAGTTGCTGGAACGCACCGAGCCCGGCACCGAAAAGATCGTGATGTTCGGACTCTCCATGGGCACCCTGCCGACCATGGCAATCGCCGCGGATGACCCCGAACGAGTCGTGGGAGTTATGCTCGAGGGCAGCTTCATCACCGAATCCTTGCCGCCGCTCTCATTCATCGGGCTCGGCATCACGCCCTCGCCTCTGGCGTATACACGGATTCCCGCCGACCTCAACCCACTCTCTCACATCGACCGCATCGGCGTTCCGAAGCTTTTCCTGCAATCACGCGACGACACAATCACCCCCTTCGACAGCGCGAGGGAGCTATTCGATCTCGCGACCACGCCGAAGTACTTTGTGCCGCTTTCCGGCCTGCATACCTACAGCGTGATCTTCGACCCCAGCTATGGTCCGCGCATCGAGGAATTCCTCAACGCGGTGACAGGGAACTGACTCGCGCCGAAAAGCGTTCGAGGAACTTCAATCGCCTCCACGTCCCGAGGCTCCAGTTTCAGCAGTCCCTCTGCATAGATCCGCCGATGACAGGACAGTGCATCCTGCGCAGCATCGCTTGTCAGGTATTCGAACAAACGCTCCATGAGCGCGGCGGCGTCGGTCCGAGGATACAGTCCATGAAAAGCCGTCAGATTCAGTGCCGCTGCCTCGTTCCGGACAAACCTGAATCGGCCGCGCGCGAACACAGACACCCAGATCGGCGCCGCCGGACGGTGCTCCGGCCTGAACCACACCGGCCGATGCGCGGGCAGATACCGCCGGTGAATTCCCAGAGATTTGCCCCAATCGAGGTACGCCTGCACCGGCTCGCTGAGCGGCTCGCGCGGACTCAACAGATAAATCCGCTGATCCGCCTTGATCAATCGTTCCACGTCATCGAGCGAGAAGACTGATCCGATCGCGGACTGCGCCTTCGTCACACAAATCGAAAAATCCGCGCGATCCAATCCGTGTCGCATCCGATCCGATTCGCGAAGCGTGAAGTACTGGTTGGCTCCCGTGGCAATTCCTCGAACACACCGCGCCAGACTCCCTAGCGTAATCGCGTCCGCAACGGGCCTGACCGAGCGATGTCGCGAACGTCCGCCCCCTAAGCTTGTCGAACCCTGCCCGCGCGCTTCGAACAGCGGCGTCCACTTTCGCTTCGGATCAAGCACGCTCCGAGGAACACCCGGCGCACGCTCCAACAGGCGATCGTCCGGTCCTCCGGCCGTCTCGACCGTAGCCAATTGAACCGGTTCGTCATCGCCACGGCCCCTCCGCAACAGTGTGATCGCTGCCGTGGTCATGACATCCTGAAACACCTTCGAAGCATGTGGAAACTGCACGATACCGTCGAGTCCGTTCCGTTCCAGAAGAAATGCCTTGATCGGCGCTCCGAAGTCGGCGTTCAGCCATTCGGCCGGTGTGATGACCGCCGCCCGCCCGCTGGGCGCCAGGGCTTCCCAGATGCGAAGCAGAAACAGCCCATAAACATTCGTCAGTCGACTGAGGCGACGTCCGCAAAGCCGATCAAATCGACCGAATACCGACTCGCCGTAACGATGAGCGTGATGCCGCACATAAGGCGGATTTGCAAGGATCGCCTCGTAAGCCCGAGGAAGCTCGGCCGTCAGAAAGTCCTCGCATCGGCACGTGACGACGCCCAGTTCCGCCGGAGCGCAAAACGAGCGGATCATCGCAGCGTCCACATCGTATGCATCCACCGACGGTCGATCTGGAAAGCCACGGAAGGCGAAATAAGACGCCGCTGCATCGACAAAGACGCCAGGCCCCAAGGCAGGATCGAGAATCGATCTCGGCCCATGCGCGCAGGCCCACGCCGTCATCCAATCCGCCACCGCTCGCGGCGTGAAGACCTGCCCCAGCGCGCGCCGCGATGCGATCTGTTTATCAAATGACATCCCCTGTCGCGACATCGGCCACAGTATACTGGAACGCAATCCCGGTAGAATGAGAAAAGCCCGCGACACGTCTGCCGCGGGCGTTGAATTGTGACTGATCGCCGGGCGCGTCAGGGAAGCGCGTCCGTGCGCGAACGCTCGGTCGAACTAGCGAAGCAGCGAAAGCACTGACTGCGGCGTTTGATTGGCGACCGCGAGGATGCTCGTTCCCGCGCTCACGAGAATCTGGTTACGAGTCAACTGCGCCGTCTCCATCGCGAAGTCCAGATCGCGAATGCTTGATTCGGCGGCCGTCAGATTCTCCATCGTGATCGAGAGCTGATTCACGTTGGTATCGAGCGTGTTCTTTTCGAAGGCGCCGAGCCGCCCTCGCAACACCGATACCTGCTTGATGGCCTCCTCGATGATCATCGCAGCCTGTGAAGCTTCGCCCTTGGTCAGTGAGAACTTCCCGGCGTCGGTAATCTCCTGCAAGTAGCCGATTGTCGCGTTGCCGAGCCGGGTCGCAGCGACCGATTGGACCCCGATGTTCACCTGCTGATTCGTGTCCACGCCGGGTCCGAGCTGGAAGATCGCGCCACCGCCGGCGATTGCAAACGATGAGGCCGACCCGTTTGTGTTGAATGCCTCCTGAATCCGAAGTTCGATGCCCAGTGCGCTGTTGTTCAGCGCGAGGTTCAGACCCTTTCCGATGATACCCGCGCCGTTGATCGTGGCCGACACGTCGCGGCCGATGTCGCGGGCCTTCTGTGCACCGGTTTCGTCCTCAAACAGCGCCTGGATCGCGCCGTTACCGCCGATCTCCTGCACGCTGACGAACGCATCGCTGCCAAAGCCGACCGAGGTGAGGATGATGCCCGAAGCCGCATTGCCGTTGATGAAGGTCGCACTGACGCCGGTCGCATCCGTCTTGCTGTTGATCGCGGCCAGGATCTGCGACGCGGTCTGACCGGACTGAAGCGCGATGGAGTCCACGCCGTTCTGGCCGGCCAGCTCGATCGTGACGGAGCCGCTCAGCACATCGACCGGGAAGAATAGTTGTGCCCGCTGTGCCGATTGTATGACATTGATTTCGACCGGGAGGAAAGGCGCCGTGCCCAGCTGCGCCTTGCTGATGTTGAGGTCGGTGATCTGTGTCGCGACGATGCCACTGGTGATGTACGAAAGCGAGCCGTTAAGCAGCTTTCGTCCGCCAAACGTGGTCGTATTCGCAATCCGTGTGATCGAATTGATCGCATCGTCAATCTGAAGCTGGTTGGCCCGAATCTCATCATCGGACACCGCGCCGCTGTTGGCCGCCTCGATGATCAGACTCTTGATGTCATTCAGCAGGTTCGCCACCTCATCCAGCGCGCCTTCGGTCGTCGCAATGACGTTGCTGGCGCGCTGCGAGTTCGCGATCGCCTGCCGAACAGATTCAATCTCTGAACGGAGGTTCTGCGAGATGATCAACCCCGCCGGATCGTCCGCCCCGCGATTGATTCGCAGGCCGGTCGAGAGCCGCTCAAGCGAGGATTGCAGCGATCGCTGCGAGCGGGATAGGTTCCGCACTGCTGCGAGTGCGGACGTGTTCGTATTAATGCGTGTCATACGCATTCCTCCGTGAAGATCCGATCGCGCCCCAAGGCGCCGAATCGTAAGGTCGCCGAAATCAGCCTTCCGTGGCCGACGGCATCAAGAACTCATGAACCCTTGCCCTGGTTGTCCTGCTTCGGCTTCCGTCCCGTACCTGGCTGCGGTCCCTGTGACCCTGGCGGCTGCTGCGGCCCGCGCGGAGGCGACCCTTCCGGCAGATCTTCAGGTTTGATGTTTGCCGCCGCCCGATTCTCCCGCTTGATCGCCTCGTAAACCTCCTTGCGATGCACCGGAATATGCGGCGGCGCTGTGATGCCGAGGCGAACCTTGTCGCCACGGATGTCGACGACGGTGATTTCCACGTCGTCTCCGATCATGATTGTTTCATCGCGCTGACGCGATAGCACCAACATGGTTGGCTCCTCCAGAGCCACGCCGACGCGATGGACCGTCGACGCGAGCCCGCGGGTGTCGTCCTGACATTTGACTCACCATTCCTTCGTAGCCCATCGCGCACCGTGAGCAAACTCGCCCCGTCGGCCGAAACCGACGCCTCGCCCTGTGCATCATAGGCGTTCCTTAAAGCCTGCGTTGCGCCGGTGCTCAGGCCGTCTTGCTGACCGCGCGCTGCTGTGACTGCTGACCGGGCAGCCGCATTAGCGGATGTCGGGTCGAATACTTCTTGTCCGAAAGCACGAGCTGCTTGCCCACGCGCGTCGCGATGTTGATCACCAGCGGACCCTGCAGATTGCCCGTCAGCATGTCCTCGACCTTGTTCACGATCACAAAAACCTGCGAGCCGCTCGTGTCCGCCAGGCCGATCTGGGCCAGATCCTCAGTCTTGATCGCGATGCGATAGTCCGGCACGAACAAACGCGGGTCGCACACCACGAACGCCAGTTCAGGTCGATGCACCGCCTGCATCCAGTAAAATGCGCTGTCCTCGCCCGTCTGGATCAGCGCGTACTCGCGGTCATCCGGAAAACCCAGCAGCCCCTTCGGAAAATTCAGGAACCGCTGGTCATCTACTTCAATTCCTCCGAACCTTGAAGTCTGGATCATCATGTCACCGTGCTCCCGGCCGCCGGTTCGCGGCCTCTATCGCTGATCTCCCGGTCGCTCGGTCCGCGGCCCCATTGGCCGATTCACCGATTCCCGGATGATCCTTCCCAAAAAAGACAAAACCGCCGTTGCTCGCGATGAGTCCATTCATCGCAGGAAATTCAGCAACGACAGACTGAAAGTCTGTGAACCCACTTGCAGGCTCGCCTGCAGCGACGTCTGGGCCTGCTGGAAGCGCGTGACCGCCTCCACGAAATCCACGTCTCGAATGTCCGACAGCAACGCATTCGTTGCCGAGACCGCGTCCTCCAACTGATTCATCCGGCTCTGCATGTCGCGAGACCGCGCCCCCACCTTGCCGGCGATGCTCGACAGGCGCCGCTGGGCCGCGTTGATCAAACCACCCGCAACCGTGATACCCTGCGAATCATCCGCCAGCAGCGCATCGCGCAGCTGATACAGGGCACTGAACACGCCGGCTTGCATGAATCCACCGACCGCGGAACCATCCAGCAACGTCGACGTTCCCGCCACGTTCAGCCCCAGCTCCTGCGCGACCGGCGACAGCGGCGGATTCGGACTCGACACCGTGATCGGATCCGGACCCGCCGGCCCCGTCAGTCGCAGCCCCGCGCCGTTCGGCGCCACCGCCGCAGTGATGCCTGCGCCGGCCGTTGACGATGCCGCATTGATGGCAGCAATCACCGCCTCAAGCGTCGTCAAGCCGCTCAAATCGACCTCGAACGAAATGCCATTCGCATTCGTAATGCGTAAGTCGTTGCCTTCAACCGGATGAATGCCGCGACCGCCGTTCAATCGAGACAGCGGTGTATTCGAACTCAACGTGCGAAGACCCAGCGTCGCGGCGTCGCTGCCGCCGTTCTCGCCGATCACCAGCACCGTTCCAGCCGCGAGATTCTCAAGCTCGAAGCCGTCGCCGGCGGCGTTGATTCGCGCCCGCACATGCGCGCCGGCGTTGTTGATTCGATTCAGGACGTCCTGCACGGTCGTTGCGCCCGTGAACAGCACGGTGCGGCTGATCTGCCCGTTCTTGATCTCCAGTCCGCTCGGCAGGCTGATGCCGCCCGGCCCCAGATCGGCAAGCAGGGTCGTCAGCGTCATGCGCCGGTTAACCGGGTTGCCGTCCAGCGTGAGTCCCGCGCCGACCGTCTTCCGTATGCCAAGATCAGACGCGGTCGTGCCGTTGCCGACTTCCACCACCGCGACGCCGCTGCCCGGCGGCGGCGTAATTCGCAATGCCGCGCCATCGACCGGATTGATCGCCAGCACGAGTCCGCTGCCAGCGCCGGATGCCGCCGCGTTGAACCGCGCAATGATCTGATCGATCGTTTCCGCACCAGAAAGGTCCACGCGGAAAGTGATGTTCGGCCCCGTTTCCGTGATGTCGATGCTGCCGAGGTTGACGCCCGTCTTGGTCGCGCCGGACAGTTCGCTGATCCGCCCGCCTCCCGAAAGCTGCACATCGAAGGTCGTCGCCCCGCCGATGACCTGCTCCCCCGTCCCGAACAGCTCGCTTGTCGTCAGATTAAAGGGCAGCGTCGATCTGAAATCGACGGCTGTCGATCGCAGTCCCTGATCGGCAATCAACGTCGCACGCCCCGATGCATCAGTGATCGGAGCACGATCGAGCGACCGGCCGCCGAAAAGATACTGGTTCTGAAATCGACGGTTTCCCACGTTCTGAAGCTGGGCGATGATGCCCTCAACGATCGTTGCCTGTGCCGCGCGCTCGTCAGCACTCTGTAGGCTCCCCGCCTGCTCGCTCGCGATCCGCGCCGCGTCGTTCAGAAGATCCGAGAGGTCCGAGATCGCCGAGTCAGCCGCCGAAAGGAAGCTGTCCGCGCTGCGCAGGTTTGCCAGAATCTGGTCCTGCCCTTCCAGCGACTTGGTCATTCGCGCGATGCGCTCCGCCGCGATCGGATCATCTCCCACCGACAGCAGTTGTCTGCCTGACGACAGGCGCTGCTGATCCTGAAACATGCGCAGCGTGTTGCTCTGAAGCTGGGACAACAGGGTGAATGTCCTCAGGCTCGTCGAGACGCGCGATAATGTTCCGGCAGAAGAGATATACATGAACTCAGCTCTCACCAATCCTAAAACCCAGGCTCCTTGAACTTAGGCTCCGTGAACCCGCCGCCCGTCCTCATCTCAACAGGCCCAACAGGGTCTGAAGCATCGAATCAACCACCTGCATATAACGGGCAGCGCCTTCGTACGCCCGCTGGAACTGCATCAGATTCACCGCTTCCTCATCCAGGTTGACGCCCGAAATGCTCTCACGCTGCGCCGTCAGGGAATCCCAGATCACGCCGGCGGCCTTCTCCGCGCCGGCCGCCGCCGACGAACCGACCGACAGCGCCGCGATGGACGAGTTGTAAAACTCGTTAAGCGACGCGCCGCCCAGGCTCGCAATCGCCTGATCCTGAAGCGCCGACAATCGGAGTGCATTGCTGTTGTCACCCGTGAAGAAAGCCGGGTTGTCCGTCGGCCGGGCCACGGCAAGGTAGTTGACATTGCCCGCGACCAGGGGATTGACGCCGATATCGACCGCACCGGAGCCGGTGAAGAAGGTGTTCAGCCCCAGCGCTGCAAGTGCACCGGATGTGTCATCCAGAAAAGTGAAACTGTAGCCGTCAGCCGAGGACAATTGAAGCCTGCCGTTTGAAAGCACCGTCGCCGACAGGTTCGGAACATTTGCATTGATATCAGCCGCCAGCGAATCCAGCGTCGTATCCGAACCCAGCCCGTCCAGATTGATATTGATCTGTCGTGTTGCCACCACCTCGCCCGTGTTCGCATCACGGACATTGATGAAGAATGACCCGGTCTTGGGCAGATAGGGCAGTCCGTTGTTGGCCGTGTCCAAGGCAACTGTCGAATCAATCACGCCGTTCGTGCCCGTGAGCTGGCTGAACGCCGCAAGCCCCTGGCCGCCCGAGTGAATCCTGTTGAACTCACCGATCAACGCGAGCGCGATCTGATCGAGCCGGTCAAACTGGAGCTGATTGTGCTGATCCCTGGCGCTTACCAGACCTTCCACCAGCCCGCTTGAAGTCGAAATCAGGCCATTATTCAGCTTCAGCCGCACATTGACCGTCGGCAGGCCGTTCGCGTCGGAGACCATCTCCGTCTTCAGGCCGAATGACTGTCCGAATTGAATCAACGACTCATTCCCGACATACACGTTGACCGCGCCGCCCGGCTGCTCGCGCACCGTGATGTTGAAAATCTCTGACAACTGCCCAAGCAACTGATCGCGTTGATCACGAAGCGCCGAAGCCGGTCCCGTGCCACCGGCCTCCGCGACGCTGATCTGAATGTTGAGATTCGCAATCTCAGTCGCCAGTCGATCTGCCGACGCAACCGACGACTCGATATCCCTGTTGACGTCGATGCGATGGTTGATCAGATCGGTACGGACCTGCTGAATCCGCTTTGCAAGCCGATCCGCCGTGGTCACGACGATGCTCCGCGTCGCGGCACTGTCCGGATTAGCCTCCAGATCGCCCACCGCGCCGAAAAATTCCGAGAGGAGCGAACCGAGATTCGAATCCCCCAGCGGATCGAGAATGCCTTCAAGCCGCGTGAGCGTGCCGCGCTCCGCGCTGGCCGATGCCTTGTCCGATGTCGCCGAGCGCAACCGCGTCTGGAGCGACTCGCTGATCGCCCGATTGATCGCAAGCAGGCGGACGCCGTTGCCCATTTGCCCGGCGCGAATCGTCGCACCCGCGACGGACGCGAGTTGCGCCGTGTTCCGCGTGTACCCCGGCGTGCCGACATTAGCGATATTCTGGCCGGTCACCTGCATCGCGGCCTGATAGGCCGCAAGCGCGTTCTGCCCAATTCCCAGTGCTGAACTCAATCCCATCGATCAACCCACCGCATCGAGAACCGAGACTTGTCCGCGCGATTCAATCGCCCCGCGGTGCGAATACGTTTTCGGTGACTCGTCCGCGAGGATCATCGCGCCGAACATCGCCTTGAAATGCGCCATCATCTCGCGACAGACCAGATCAACCACGCGATTTGACTCAGCCACGCGCAGCATCTTCTCACGAAGCCTTGCACCCACCTCAGCAAGCCGACCGCCCCGGGCGGCATCCAGCCGCGAACACAGCGAACGGAGTGACACACTATCGGCACGCGGAGGAATCTGAAGGCCCAGCGCCTTGGACAATTCAACCGCAAGCCAGCATCGGCGCTCATCCAGGAGCGAGGCGTCCGCCGCAAGCTCCCCCTCAAGCGCCGATGCCGCGCTCATCGCGGATACATCGCATCGCCGCATCGCCTCCAGCTTCTGCTCGATGGCCGCCAGGAACCGATCCTGAATGCCGCACAGACCTTCAAGAACGCCCGCCATGTCATCCGCAAGCGATGTCAGCTGCGCCGATGTCGTCATCATTCACCTCTCGCCAGCACGAACGCCTGATTCTGAACAAGCGGCCGAACAGTCGTGGTCGGTCGAGCGTTCGCCTTCCGCGCCGAACGTTCCGCCGCCACGCCCAGCTTTACCTCGCTGCCGGCCGAATCCCGACCAAATCGCGCGAACGCCTCATACATCTTCTTCGCGATCGGGTCCGCGACCGATTTCCCCATTCGAGTCGCCAGTTCCTGGTTCAACTGGCCCTGAAACACCTCTTCGCCGCGGCCGCCATGAAAGTACTTCCCCTTGAGCTTTGACGACTGCATCTGTCTCATGAGCGTGCCGTAAAACACGTTCCCGACAAATTCGCCGACGCGCTCGCGCAGCACATCCCGACCGGCCTCGCGATTCGGCTTCAGACCGTCCGCTCCCGCTCCCGGCGCCTTCGCCAAGCCCGGAATCGTCGTGCTCCATGTCGCATCCAGTGTCGTCACACCGTCACTCCTGATAGACCAGCTTGCCGCGAATCTTGCCCGTGCGGTAGAGGTTCTCGACAATCTCGATAATGTCCTTTGCCGACACATTCAGTTGATTCAGCTTGTCAACCAGGTCGCGCAGCTTGGGTCCGCCCGTGTTCGTCGTATCCATCCCCGCCGCACGATCCTCGCGGATCAGCGGGTTCTGCTCCGTCGGCTTCGGCTCCGGCACCGTCATGCGAATCGTCATTCCCCCGTGCACGATCGCCGCCGGACCCATTTCGACGCCCTCGCCGATGATGATTGTTTCCGTCCGCCGATTGATGACGATGCGTCCTTCGCTCGTCGGCATCAGCAGCTCGAGCCCCTCAACCCGACCAATGAACTCCGCCGGATTCACCCGATACTCAATCGGAATCTCCACCACGACATTCTTCGGGCCGATCGCCCGCGCAAGCTGCCGCACCTGACCGATCTCCGACTGATCCTCGTTCACCGCCTGTGCAATGGCTGCAGCCAGCGCATGACTCGCATGAACATCCTCGAGCACCAGCGTGAATTCCCAGTGCTCATTGATGTACGAGTGGATGACGTCTTCCTCCATCACCGCGCCGCCCGCGATCACGCCGGTGCCCTTCTGCTTCGGATCGAGTACCCGCACCGGACCCTGCGCAAATGCGAAGATTCGATCCAGGCCCGGACCCTGCAACGGCGTCGGCACCAGTCGACCGTTTTGAAGACTCTTCGCCGAGCCGACCGCGCTCACCTGGACATCCACGGCGTCCCCCTCGCGAACGCCGTTTTCCGGCAACTTCACCTCGACCCAGACGATCGCCACGTTCTTCGTGTCCGAAAGCTCGGATTGCGTCACCGGAATCTCGAATCGATTCAGCATCGACTGCAACTGCCTGATCGACGCCGCATATTTGCCGCCATCGCCGGTGCCGGACAGCCCGACGACCAGTCCGTATCCCATCAGCGAATTCGCTCGCCGGCCCTTCAGATGCGACACATCGCTGACCGAAGTAGCCTCCACCACCGGCGCGAACACAAGCAGGCAAATCGACATGAGCGCGGCCCCGCACAGCTGCCGAGCGCCGCCCGGAACATTCCCGGCCGAGTTGTCGCTTCGTGCATTTCGCATCGTCGTCTCCATGCCATTGTGCCTTTGCCCTGGCCTGACCATCCGCTCGTCCACCCTTGTCAGAATGGCTTCACCTTATCGAGCACTTCCTTCAGCCAGCCGCGCTTGATCGCATCTGACACCGTGCCCTCATTCTTGATGTCCGCGTCAAGGTCATAGATCTTGTCGCTCGTGATCGTGCGATCCGGACCGATATCCCGGCTGTTTACCTCACCGCTCAGCATCAGCACCTGCTTATCATCGCCGTAGCCGATTCGCGCCGCGCCGACGATGATCAGGTTCCCGTTCGGCTTCACGTCGATCACTTTCGCCATCAGCCGCGTTTCGACGATGTCCTGCCGATTGGATCGACCCTGATTCTTCATCTCGTTCTGATGCTGGAAATCCACCTCCGGCTTGCCACCCCCGAAGTTCTGCTGCTGCCATTTGCGATCATGAATCCGGAACCACGCATCCAGCTTCGACTGGACATCCCACTCGTTCTTCTGCTGCATGCGAGAGTCGGTCTGCGACCGGAATCGATGCCGGATCACGACGCCGACAAGATCATTCACCTTCACCAGGGTCGGCTCGGGCGGCGATACCGCCGTCAGAGAATTCTGAATCAATGCCAGATTCCGGGGCGCCGTCGGCGCGGGCGACGACCCGGTGCTGACCCGTAGCGCGCCGTTCGTGGCATTCGTTGCGCCGCCTGCCGCGGACGCCCGCGCAGAATCATTTGACTCCGTCGTCGGAGCCGTCGATCCCGTCGCCGGCCGCGACGTGGCTGAACCGCCGCTTTGCGAGCCCGTACCTAGCAGAACGTTGGATCGCGATGCCCGGTACAAAGACGAACTCTGTCCCAGCGCCACCGCCGTCGGCAGGATACAGATCAACAACGCCGTCATGATTCGACCATTCACGCGCATCGGCCTCACTCCTCGCGGCTCGCCATCAGCCGTGCCTCTGCATAGCTCACCAACCCGGGCCCGACCACCACCGCGTCGATCAGATCCTGCTTCCGCCGCGATCCGTCTCGACGGATCGCGATCACATCACCCACCGCACCGGAGGCCTGCGCCTGACCCGATGTACGGATCTCCACGCCCCCGCCACTGATGATGATCTTCACCACTTCGCCGCGGCGAATGACCGGCTTCGACTCCACCGCCCGCGCATCAAGCATCTCGCCCTGTCGAATGAACCGCCGGCTCTGCTGCCCCGCCACAGCTGCAACATCCGTCAGCCCGATCTGCTCAATTCCATCGAAACGCCGTTCTTCAAGCTTCACGTCGCGAACCGTGATCGTCTGCCCCTGATTGATCGGCCCGCGTGCCACCACGACCGCCTTGAGCAGAATCACCTCAGCCGAAACCAGCAGCTCCCGCGACGCCTTCGCGCCTTCGTCGCCGCGATCACCCCGCGGGGCTTCAACTCCCGCCGCCGGCGCGATATCGCGCGACAATGATGCCACATCCGAGGCGCTCGAGGACTCAATCCGTACTTCATAGCTGACCAGGCCTGTTCGCCGACCGTCCCGATTGCGAATGCGAACCCGGCAGTCAGATTCCACCGATTGCTCCAGCACGCGCTGCGATGTCGGGCTGAAGCGAATTTCGACCCGACCCTCTTCGTGGGAGAAACCGGCCACAATGTGTCGACGCAGGATCGACTCAAGGGAATCCGCCGCGACATCCGGCTCACCGCGAGAATCCGTCACGAACTCACCGTCCGACAATGCGGTCTCCACGCGGGCCCCTTTGGCGCCTCGCGCCCCGATGGGTTTGTGATTCGGCAGCGCCGGCCTGCTTCGTGTCGGTGCCCTGTCGTTGTTGCCGAGTTTCGGCAGAACGGTCGCCCGCGCCTCCCGCGGCGGCTCAAAGCGCGTCACCCGGCATCGCGACGCGCCGAACACGACGACATCCGCCATGTTGACGCCCGATTTCGCCAGCGCCTCTCGCACATCATTCACCCGCACAAGCGACTCGCCGCCGACCGACGGAAACTCCGAAATGCCGACACTCTCCAGACGCACCATCGCGTCCGCGTCAAATCCGATCAGCTCCGCCACGTCGCGCAACTGCACCTCTCTGCTCGATACCACGGCCGTGGGCCAGATCCGGATCCGCCCCGCCTCCACTACCTGCGTGCAGATCAGCACGCAGACTGTCGCGATAGAAAGCACCGCGCCGATCGTTCGCGGCGCGGATTGCCTGGTTGACCGGAATGTTGCGTGATGACTCATTTGATCCCGTGCTTTCATCTGCCGCCTAGCTTCTCTAAGCCCCGAAGCGCCGACCTCTCATCACCGCCTCAACTGATTCACCACCTGCAGCGTCTGATCCGCCGTCTGGATCGATTGCGAGTTCAGCTCAAACGCTCGCTGCGTTCGAATCAGTTCAATCAGCTCGCGCGCCGGATCCACGTTCGAAAGTTCAAGGTTTCCCTGATGCAGAATCCCGATGCCATCCGCGCCGGGATTCGCCAGGATCGGCGGGCCCGACGCATCCGTGTTGCGATACAGGTTGTCGCCCAGTTGTCGAAGACCGGCCGGATTGATGAACCGCGCCATCTCGATCTGCCCCACATCCTGAAACTCCGTCGCACCCGTCACCATCACCGACACCAAACCGTTCTGACTGATGCGAATCGTCGTGGCCTCCTGCGGCACGTTGATCGACGGCTCCAACCGCGCTCCAAGCGAATTGCCCAGAACCACGTCGCCGTTCGCATTCAACGTGAAATTCCCGGCACGCGTATAGACGGTCTGCTCCTGCCCCTCGATGAACGCATTCACCTGAAAGAACCCGTCGCCCTCAATCAGAATGTCCAGGGGCTGCTCGGTCTGATTCACCGAGCCCTGCTGAAAATCCTGCTGCGTGCTGGACAGATTCACGCCGATGCCGACCTGCTTGCCCAAAGGCAGCGGATCATCCAGACCGTTTCGTAACCCGGGCTGCTCCACCGACAGGTACAGCAGGTCTTCAAAGTTCGTCCGCGACCGCTTGAACGCCACCGTATCGATGTTCGCAAGATTGTTCGCGATGACCTCCAGCTTGGAGTCCATCGCCTTCAAACCCGTCGCGGATGTGTACATCGCCTGAATCGACATTCGCTCGTCCCTGACTGCCCAAGTGGCCGCAAACCGTCACGGCTCAACGCCGACTATCCAATCCGACCGACATCATTCACCGCCCGGCCAAGCGTCTCGTTCTGTAATGAAATCAGCGACGCGCCCATCTCGTAGGCCCGCGTCGCCGCGATCATCTCAACCAGCGTCGAACTCGGATCGACGCCCGATGCCTCGACGTATCCCTGCCGAACATCGCCCCGTCCCTCTCGTGCCACCGCGCGGTCACCGCTGAACAGGTTCTCACCCGTCTTGTCCAATGACCGGCGATCCTCAAAATCAACGATCCCGACATCGCCGATGACGTTGTCACCCTGACGCATTCGGCCCGTCGAATCGATATGCACCGGATCGCGTGAATCCGCATCGATCCGCAGCGGAAGTCCCTGCGCACTGAGCACCGCGCCGCCCGACGCCGTGTGCCGAATGGTTCCCTGCACGTCCGCCGTGAAGCGGCCGTCGCGCGTGTAGAACGTCCCGTCGCCCGTCTGAACCGCGAAGAAACCCTCCCCGACCAGCGCGAGATCCAGCTTATTGTTCGTGGGCAGAAGCCGGCCCTGTGCGAAATCGGTATAGGCGGGATCGCTGAACAGACCGCCCGAGCTGCGCGAGAATGTCGGATTCGACTCGCCGACCGCCCCACGCAGAACGGCCTCGTTCAACCGCTCCGCGAACGCAACCCGATCCGGCTTGAACCCGGCCGTGTCAACATTCGCCAGGTTGTTCGCGATCACATCCTGACGATACTGCTGCGCGATCAGCCCATCTGCGGATAGCCAGAGTCCGTTTACCATGATTCATCCATCCGACGGCGAACGCGACGTTTCCAACGTCGCTCGTGCACAACAACCCAGCCCCGACAGCCGAGGCGCCAAGCGCCGACGGCCGCGAGGCATGAGCCCGCGCACGCACAATCGAATCGATGGTTCGTGGGTAATTTCTTGAAATTAGGGAATTAGCGGCGCTCGGAGCCGCAATAAGGCGGGAAGACGCGCAGATGATGCCAGTCAACCGGCAGGCTTTGGCGGATCCTTCGAACCTGGTGGCTCGTCCATCCGCTTGCGGTCCGGAGCGAATTCCCCCTCAACCGGGCGACCCATCGGGCCCACCGGAAGTGCGAAAATCGTCCGGAAGATCTCGTTATTCGGCCCGGTCGCCCCCACAAAATAGGTACGGCCCTGCGTCAGTTTCCGGGGTCTGGCGTCCCGTGGCGGGTAATTCTGAACAAACCCCGCCGGCGTTTGACCATAGACAATGGCGAGGTGCTTCGCCTGGACACCCGATTTCTCGACCGCCTCAATCTCCCAGAGCGATTCATCGTCCGCCCCGATTGCCAGCGCATTGACCCGCGGCCATCTCGCCGGCCAACCCCAGGTCACTTCGTGCATCAGAAACCGCGGCTCTGGATTTGAGAGGTCCACCTCAACCCGATAGGAATTCTGACATCCGATCTGGAGCGCCGACAGGAAACAGGCCGGTACCAGAACAGCACACGTCCGCCGCCGAAGGCGCAGCTCGTCCTCACCGGCCGCGAAAGCCTCGCGCGATCCACCGGACTTCACTTCGAGGTTGACCGCCGCCATATCGTAACGCCGTAGGCCGCCATCGCGCTCTTCAGGACACTGGTGACCAGAAATGGAACGACGCCGAGCGACAACGCCGACTCAATTCCCACCCAGAACGACAGCCAGGCAAATCCCGATGCCAGAATAACAACATGCCCCACAAGGAAGGCCGTCGTCAGCGAAGTGACGCCATGCAGCCTCATGCGCTCCACCGTCAGGCCGACAAGCCCCGCTGAAAGCAGAAAGCCGATGAGATACCCGCCGGTTGCCGTCGCAAAATACGCCGGGCCCGCGGTCCCATTCGCGAACACAGGAAGGCCGGCCGCTCCCTCGATCAGGTATACGCCAACCGCCGCGACCGCCCGCGTCCCACCAAGCGAGCCCGCGATCAGCATCACCGCAAAGGTCTGCATCGTGAACGGCACCGGACCAGAAACCTGAATCCACGCGCACACGGCGATCAGCAGACTCGCCGCGAGCACAAGTCCCGCTTCCTTCGCAATGCGGATCCGGATGGATGGCGCACCAACAACCGAGCTGTTTGCAGTCAACATGTATTTCGTTCACTCCTTGGAGCAACAATAAGGCAGTGGCTCACGGGCCGGAACCTGCCCACTGGATATAACTCTCAATTCGACTGGACAAGCGGGCGGATCGCCTCGTAAGTGCTCAAATTCGGCTCCGCAAACCCCTTGATCCCGAGATCCTTGCAGATTCGAGAATCATCCTTCACTTCCTCGATCAGATATCGCCGCAGCTTCTCCGTCAGTCTCGGATTCGCGGCCGGCCCGGCAACAATCAACAGCTCCGGGACTTCGACCGTCTGACCGACGATTGTCAACTGGTCCTTGGACGGGCCAAGAAGAAAGCTCCCGCCTGTGTCCTTCAGGCCTGCATACTCGATTTCATCGACGACGCCCGCATTCACTGTTGGATCATTCGTGATCGTTTTCGCGACATCTTTGCCGAGGTACAGACGCCCCTCCAACCCCAAGGGCGGCGGGGTCAGCAGTTCCGGCAACAAATCCTTCAACGCCACGCCGGCATTCTCAAGCGCCGCCTTCGCGGCGACATCCGTCAAGAGATCCTTGTATACACCAAAGGCGAATCGCTTCCCTTTGCAGTCATCAATCGACTTGAGATGCGACTCCGCGCGAATGACGATGTACGCCTTGCGACTTGTCTTGCCCAGTGAGTTCGTCGCCTGCGCGATCGGCTTCAGTTGGCTCAGGTCGCGAATCGACGCATATTCCGCCGCCGACAGAATGCCGTACTGGATCAGTTCCTGCCGAAGTTGATCGCCGATCGCGACCCCATCGGGCTGCGACGCGAACATCACAGGACCTTCAAGCTGATTTTCAAGTCTGGCATGAAGCGATCGATATTCCGCCGGAATCCCGAACAAATCGGCCCGCGTCGTTCCGATTTGCGTGATCTTGCCCATTTCCTCCTGCTTCGCCGGAGCCTGGCAGCCCGCGCCAGCCATCAGGCAGAGCGTCGAGAAAACGACCCCGGTGAGCGCGACCCGCGTTAATCCGCGTGCTGGCGAGCGATACATGGCGACGAACTCCGAAGCGGCGATCCACATTTTCCCGTCGAGAGTATACCTTCGGCCCGCCCGTCCACAACCAGCAGCCGAATCCGACGCCAGGACGCGCGAACTCGAAGCGACACTGGCCCCGTCACGCCGGCCCGAAGAATCAGCCCGCTCCCCCGCACGCTCATATTGAATTCAGGATGAATGAAAAGCGATGGATCGGCGATCAGCGATCCCCGAAATGGCTACAAGCGCACAATCTGCGCATCACGCGGATCATCGTCCGGCTCAGCGGCCGCTTTGGCTGACTGATAGCGGCTCATGACCGTCAGGCCCGCGACATACGCGAAACCGACCATGAACAAGCACATGAAAAACAGTCCGACCCACATCTTCATGTAGATCGTGTACGCGACGCAAACCATCATGTAGATTGCCATCGTCGCCTCAACCCACATCTGAATCCGCTTCGCGTCAAGCTTATTTGTGCCGGCTGATCGCTTCCACCGCTCGTCCGTCGCTGTGGCGACGCCGAATTTTGGCGTCCGCACGAACTCCGACTGCCCGCCGAAGAAGCCTTCGATTGCCGCCCGCGCATTATTTACCGAAATTCCCACGCCCACTGCCATGAGAAAAGGCAGATACTTCAAGCTCTCGCCCCACGATCGAAAGATCTCTCGCTGCGACGCAACATAAAAGCTGCTTGCAGAGAAGGTTGCGAGCAACACCAGGGACATATCCATCGCAAACCGCATCCACGGGCTGTCCTCAAACAACGCATTCTTGAAGTACAGCGCGGGGAACAGCAGGAGCGTCAACATCATGATCAGGAAGTAGCTTACGCAGCTCGTAAGATGAAAGAATGCCTCCAGCTTGATGCGCCACGGAAGTCGCGACCGCAGAATCACAGGCAGCAGTTTTCGACAGGTCTGCGCCCCGCCTTTGGCCCAGCGGTGCTGCTGGCTCTTGAACGCGTTCACTTCAGGCGGAAGTTCGGCCGGACTGGTCACATGCGGAAGATAGACGAATTCCCAGCCTTTCATCTGCGCGCGATACGACAGATCAAGGTCCTCTGTCAGCGTGTCATGCTGCCAGCCGCCCGCATCGACGATGCAGGATTTGCGCCAGCCCCCCGCGGTCCCGTTGAAGCTCATGAATCGGCCGGAACGATTTCGAGCCGTATGTTCAATCACGAAGTGCCCATCCAGCAGGACGGCCTGCGCCTTGGTCAGCAGCGATGAGTCGCGATTGATGTGCTCCCACCGGGCCTGGACCATGCCCACCTTCGGATCCGCGAAGTAGTCGATCATCTCCTCCAGTATGTCAGCCGGCGGAACAAAGTCCGCATCGAAGATGATGATGAACTCGCCCTTGGCAACCTTCAGCCCCTCCTCCAGCGCGCCCGCCTTGTAGCCCTGCCGGTTCTCGCGATGCAGCAATACGACGTCGTGACCCTGCGCTCGCATCCGCTCGACCGTCTCCCGGGCGATATCAACCGTGTCATCCGTTGAATCGTCGAGAACCTGTATCTCCAGTTTCTCGCGCGGGTATCGAATCGCACAGGTGGCCTCAATCACCCGTCGCGCCACAAACCGCTCGTTGAACATCGGCAACTGGATGGTCACATACGGCTTCACTTGGAAGCCGGAAGCTTTCCTGGGGGCGTTTCGACGGTGCTTGTAATAAAGGTAGACAAGCTGGTAGCGATGAACGCCATAGATGGCGAGCAACGCGCAGACGACAAGATGCGTCGTCACCAGGAACACGCCGAGTGAACTGGCCTCGTTCATATCTTCTCAATGCCCTACCGGAGCATTCGCCATCAGCCGTCATGTCCTCGCATGCGAGGACACTGACTCCTGACTGGTCCCGTAAGGCACCAGACGGCACTCCGCAAAAACCCGATGGAAACCAGCACCGGATTCTACGTGCCCGCCCCGGGCTGATCAATTCATATCAGTACCGCATCCGGACCCTCTCCGGACTTCGAAAACCACTGAACTTATTATTCGCACTTATGTTATGAATATTTCACCCAGGCATTCACTGGCAATTCCCGTCGAAGCCCGGCTCGCACACCCGCCGGTGTGCGATATACTCACGGCACGCCTCGGTGGTCAGTGCCCGCCGGGCTCAGAGTCCTCTATCAAGGGCCGGTATTCGATGTCCGCCACCATTCTCGAAGCCGTCAACCTCCGGGTCGAGTACGGGAACTTCACCGCGCTCGCCGATTTCAGCATCCGGCTGGAGGGCGGGAATCTCCTCGGCTTCATCGGCCCCAACGGCGCCGGCAAGACCACCACCCTCAAGGCCGTCGCGGGGCTCGTGCCTCTGGCGGCCGGGCAGGTCACCGTCCTTGGTGAGGCTGTTGAACCCGGCAACACTCCAGCGCTCGCGAGAATCGGATTCGCGCCCGACACGCCGCCGGTGTACGAGGATCTCAGAGTCGTCGATTTCCTCCGCTTTGTCGGCCTGGCCTACGGCCTTCGCGGCCCAACCATCGACGAGCGGATCGAATTCTGGCTCGACCAGCTCTGGCTCACCGAGAAAAGAAACTCAAAAATCAAGGAGCTTTCCCGTGGCATGCGTCAGCGTCTCACCGTAGCCCGGACCCTCCTGCCGAATCCAAGCCTCATCCTTCTCGATGAGCCGGCCGCAGGACTGGACCCCGCAGGCCGCGTTCAGTTCAGGAAGATGCTCGGAAGCCTTCGAGATCAGGGGCGCGCCCTCGTCGTCTCCAGCCACATTCTCGCCGACCTTCACGAATACTGCACACACATCGCCATCATGGAAGGCGGCCGAATGCGGCAGTTCGGAACGGTCGCCCAGGTTGTCGGCGGCAACGAAAACAATCGATGCCTCTACGACGTCCTGCTGGCATATCCAACGCCCGATGCCGCTCGTGCGCTTGAGGAGATCCCCGAAATCTCACTTCTCCAGATTCACGGACGCCAAATTTCCTTCGAATTCGAACACGACGACGCACGGGCCGCCCAACTGCTGCGGGCGCTGCTCGAAAAGGGACTTCCCATCGCGCGATTCGCGCCCGTCGAGCACGACCTCGAACAGGCTTACCTTCGCACTGGAATCAAGCAGGTTGACTGACCTCCGGCGCACGATGCCGCAGCCGCCAGGGTTGACTGCCCGGCTACAACGCAACGAGCCGCCCACTGTAGGCGGCCCGCTGCGTGAGGTATTGGGTGTTGGTTGGGAAAAGGGTAAGGAGTGTATTGTCTTCAGCGGACAGTCAGTTCAACCGCCCGCGGAACATTTCGATTTACTCACTGTCCGTCCGACTGGTCTTCGAGCATCTTTCGGAGATAGCCGTTCTCGCGCCGGGTGGCTTCCAGATCAAAGAGC
This sequence comes from Phycisphaerae bacterium, assembly GCA_019636475.1. Lineage (NCBI taxonomy): Bacteria > Pseudomonadati > Planctomycetota > Phycisphaerae > Phycisphaerae bacterium. The sequence goes on along the minus strand of JAHBXN010000014.1, from coordinate 23,773 downwards.
AGATACTTGATCGAGAGGCGTAGATAGTCGAGGGATTCCTGCAAGCTCGTCACGGTCCGGCGCAGCTTCGCGTGACGTTCCTTCGTCTGCTCGGCGAGGGCCTCCAACTTGACGCGGTCTTCTTCTGGCAAGTTGCCGATCTCCTTTGTCAACTCCGCCAACTTCTTCTGAAAGGTCTGCTCGTCCATTGGCTTCCCCCTGGCATTCGCCCGAATCATCGGGACCATCGACCCGGCTTTGATCAGACACACCATTTTGTCGATGAGTTGCGTTGTTCGGCCGTTCGTCGTCCGTCCGGTCGAACGCTCAGATTCGATGCAGCCGGCATGCCGAGCACGCTCCCCCATGCCAAATTTCCACGATTCGCGTTAATCTGTTGATCCACCCGAGGTTGCGACGCCGTCACCGGCGATACCCTTGAGCGCGACACGGTCCGTCTGTAACGGCGCGACGCGGCGACTCAACAAAACGCGCTCCCGCAGCGCCGGTCCGCCCCCGGGTGTCGTACACGATCTCCGCGCATCGTCCGAAACGATCGCGCCGCGAGTCTTCAGAGTGAGCACACAGCAGTCCGAGAATCCGGCCAGCCCCAGAATCGAGACCGTGCTCGCCGCGCTCGGAATCGCCGCGATTGCGATACTCGTCTTTCACCCCATCCTCGACGGCCGCTTTCTAAACTGGGACGACGACCGCAACTTCCTTTCTAACGAATCGTTCCGGGGGCTTGGCGCATCGCAACTCGCGTGGGCCTGGCGAACTTTTCACCTCGGAGTCTGGCAGCCTCTGGCATGGGTACTTTTCGGAACCCAATATGAACTGGGCGGACTTGATCCGCGCATCTATCACGCTTTCAGCGTGGGGATGCACGCCCTCTGTGCCGCCACACTCTTCCTAATGGCGAAGACCATACTCGATGAAGCCGGCCGACAGGCTCCCGCTCCAGTTCGAACATCCGCGCACGGCCAGCGAACTTCCCGCGCCAACCTCATCGCGGCCGCGATTGCGGCGACACTCTTCGCCCTGCATCCCCTTCGCGTCGAGGTTGTCGCCTGGGTCTCCTGCCAGCCTTATCTGCCCTCCGCGTTCTTCTGCATGCTCGCCGTGATTCTTTACATCCGACGCCATCGCGATTCGAACCGGCCTCGAAGAAGAATTCTGTCGTATTTCGGCGTCATCACCTGTTATCTCATCGCACTGGCATTCAAGGCGCCGGCAATCACACTGCCGATCGTCCTCCTCATTCTGGACGTTTATCCGCTTCGCCGGGTTCGCGCCGATTCGAATCAGCGTTCGGCTCGCGCCAAGCATCGCTTCTTGGCCCTGGTCTGGGAGAAGCTGCCGTTCATCATGGTCGCGGTCGTCGTCGCTTTCCTCGCGATGAAGGCGAAGGACGTCAACGAATCCCGCATGCCGTTCGGTGAATGGAAAGCGTCCGAGCGTCTCGCCCAGTCCGCATACGGCGTTGTTTTCTATCTCTGGAAAACGATCTGGCCGACCGGCCTGTCGGCATTCTATGAATTGCCCAGCTCCATGAACCTGATGCAACGGCCGTATTTCGCCGCGGCGATCGCATCCCTCGCCCTGACGGCGGTCTGCCTTGTCGTTGTGAGACGACGGGCCGCGCCCCTCGCCGCGTGGACGGCCTATCTCGTGATACTCGCCCCGAATCTCGGGATGATTCAGATTTCCCAGCAGATCGCCGCCGATCGGTATGCCTACCTCGCCACGGTGCCGCTGTTTCTTCTGCTGGCCGGCGCAATCCGCGCCGCGTGGAACCGGCCATTCCGTCCGGTCCGGGCGGTTGTGATCGCCTCGGTGTGTGTCACGTGTATTGCACTCTCATTCGTCGCTCGCGGAGAGATGCGAAGCTGGCGGAATTCCGAATCACTCTGGACGGCCGCACTCGCGGTCAATCCGCGATGCGCTCACGCTCATTGCGCCCTGGGACAGGCCCTCGCGTCGGACGCCCAAACCGCGCCTGCCGGCGACCGCGACAAGCTGCTGGCGGACGCGGCGGCCCACCTTGCGGAATCCGCCCGGCTCAAGCCGGACTTCGCCTTCGCATACAGCAACCTCGGAGCGGTCTGTCTCTACGCAGGCCGATACGACGACGCCCGCGCCGCCTATGTCCGCGCCCTCGACTTCGCAAACCAATTCGCCAGTGACGAACTCTCGCGAATCCATGCCGGTCTTGCAATCGCTTTTTCGCACCTCGGTGACAAAGAAGCGGCATGGCAGCACATTCGACTCGCCCAGCGACTTGGACTGCCGCCCGAACAAGTCGAGCGCCTGCTCGACCTGATGTGAATCGCGAAAGCGCAGATCCAACAGGACATAGTACGCGAACATGCAATTCGGCGTGACTACATCAGTTACGACATGGATCAGAGTACGCAGGCGTCAAGGCATGCCGTCAGCGAACTTCCAGTTCGGCTGCCAGATTGTCGCCGTCGGCGTGATGGCTACGCGTGTGTCATAGTACTGATACTCCGCGTGCCCATCGGCAAACCCAAGCGACCACTTTGAGAATTCCTTGTGCCAGCCGAAGCGCTGCGGCGTTGCAAGTGACGACGCGACAGTCGGCCCCGCACGGTACGTCGCACTATAGAAGCCCTGCTCCGGCACGATCACGAATCGTGACGCGCTGCCGCCAACAAACGCCTTGTTGATCCGCTTGGCGTACGACTGGCCGCCTGTCTGGCCGAAAAGCTGTGCCACGGTGAAATCGCCACCGGTGAACCACGAATAGCCCTGAGCCCATCTCGTATTGAGTGTGTAACTGTTCCCGTTGGCCTCGAAGGAACTGCGCGTGTCCGTCTCCGTGAAAATGGGCGGATCGCTGATGATCGCGGTCTTATGCGTTCGGTCGCTCGGACATCGAAAAGGCAGATTGGTCGTATCCGAATCGCTGATCGATCCGGGCATCATGTACTTATTGATCGGTCGATCTTCAGCGAGATACACCGACGAATCCGCCGTGGCGAAGGTGCCGCTTTCCGGATTCGGAGCCTTGATTCCGGCAAACACCCACGGCGTCCGCACCGTCACGGTGTAGCCCGGAAGCGTCGGCGAGATATACCACGGCAGATAGGGAGCGTTGGTTCCTTCCTGTTCGCCGAGATAGCCCACGCAGGCGAGTGTGATTGTTTTCAAGTTGGACAGACAGTAAGCGATCTTGCCGCGCTCGCGCGCCTTGGACAGCGACGGAAGAAGGATCGCCAGCAATAGAGCAATGATGGAAATAACGACCAGTAATTCAATCAGTGTGAATCCGGCAGAATGCCGGGATCGCCCCCGCTCGCTGCGTACACGCATTCGTCGATTCATTTCGCAGAGCTCGATCATGTCACGCCCATTTTAATCATCCCGACGGCCGTTTTATTCCGTGAAACGGGATCCTCCCAACCCTAAACAGATGGCGGTGCGGGTTCTTCCTCAGATTCAGCCGCTTCATCATTTGCCCGAGGCTGCTTGCCAGTCGGCAACTCTGGAAAACAATGCAGACAACGCCCCTGACTGCCCGGCACATCCGACGAGAAATAATAGCTTTGGCACTGAATGCACTGTGCTGTGCGATACAGTTCTCTCTTACTGCATGCCGGACATATGTAAGGCGGAGCGGCCCCATCGACTGCCTGCTCTGCCGCAACTGCTTCCGCTGCCGTCAGTTCGGCGGTTTTTCCGCAGTCGCGGCACATCCAGGTCGTGGCGGATTCCGACGAATCAGGCACCGTATCTCCCGCGCCGCTTCGATACCAGAAAATCAGCAGCGCGGAAACCAGACAAACAGCCGCCAGTGCAATCTTCAGTTGCGTCACAGACGATTCACCTTCGATGACAGACCCGCCCGAGAGTATCGTAATTATCCGAGTTCCCAAAGTCCACCAATCGCAGGAAATGTACTACTCACATCGTTTTAAGGCGTCTCAAAATCGACACCCGCGTTTTCACTTGCTTTGCGACCCGGTCGCCGAGCCTGGTTGGCGCGAACAATGGGCCGCAAACACTTGTATCGCAGCAGCCAAAACATTACGCTGGGCAGTAATTACGGCGAGCTTGTTAACAAGGCATTGTCTTCTCGGGCGGAAGACGCACCGTTCAGAAGTCCGACCCATCGTTCGAACCCACGAATGTAGCTTGATTCGCTGATTTCTTCGTCGAGTCAGCCCGTGCCTTCGCAAGGCGGTCGGTGAAAGTACCACTTCCGCCAACTCAATCGCGGCTGGATTTGGCCGCTGAAAGGTATCTTCGAGAACAACTGAACCGCCGGCCAGAAAAGCGCCGGACGGTCCGTGCGACCAGCAAAGCCAAAACCCTATCACAGGAGGAGTCCAACTCATGCGATTCAAACAAACAGTTCAGATTGCCAGTGTCTTCGCGATGATCGTCGCGCTGGGAAGCACCCAGCAATCAGCGCACGCGCAAGTGTGGTCATCACTCATAAACGAGGGCTCGACGCCGCCGGGAACTCCCGTCGGATATGCGGTCAGTACGATCAACGCGCCCAAAATCAACGGTGTCGGCGGATGGGCAATTGTCACCAACCTTACCGGTAGCACTCCCGTCATCAGCTCCATTTACGGCGCGCCGGATGGTGTCACTCCCCCCGGATTCCTCCGATTCGAGGGAACCGTTGCCGGACTGCTTCAGAATGACTTCAACACGACCGCACTCGGTCTCGACGATCTCGGTCGGCCGCTCTATCGCTGCGGTTCGGTCGTTGGAGGAACCGATGAGTCTGCGGTTTTCATCGACGATTCATTGCTCGTCCAGCAAGGCACATTCATCGTCGGCGGCGTGCTCGACGGCTACGAAATGGACCTCTACAACGGCCCTGACATGAATCTGACGCAGAACGGCGTGGCCTGGTCTGTCGCGCGCGTTCGCAGCCCATCAAACGTGCTGGACGAGGCAGTGATCCGAGGCACCAACGAACTGATCATGATAGGACAGACCATCCTGCCGGGAATGGCCACCCCGCTGGACAACGACTCGAGTGCGACATTCGGCCGACTTTCAGTCTCGCCGAACGGCCTCGAATACATCGTTGAGGCTCAGCTCGAGACAACCGGAACCGGCGTTCCTACATCCGCGAACGAATTCATGGTTTATTCCGGTTCTCCGATGCGAATCAACGGCCAGATCGTTCAGGAAGGCCAGCCTGTCCCCGGCGGACTGCCCGGCGAGAATTTCGGCACGGCGTTTGATCCTTACGAGGTAAACGATTTCGGCGATGTCATCATGAACATCTCCTCGACTGCCGCAGCCGCCCAGAACGAAATCATCATCGTTCGAGGCCAGATTGTTCTCCGCGAAGGCACACCGATCGGCGGCGTCACCCTCGGCACAACGCCGGAATCGCTCGCGATTAACAGCAATGGCGACTGGGTTGTCGCGTGGAACACCACCAGCCCGACAGGCGAATGCATCATCTTCAATGGAAATGTGATTCTCAAGCGAGGCGACCCGGTCGACCTCAATAACAACGGCGACCCCAATGACGACGGCGCGGTGATGGCCGTCGTGAATTCGTTCCAAGGCTACGGCCTGCAGATTTCCGATCGAGACGCCTCCGGCAATGTCACGATCTATGCCAATCTCGATGTCGATACCAACGGGAGTCCGACCACCGGCGAAGTCGAGGGGCTCTATCGAATCACGCTTCCGACCGGCACGCCCACATCGCACGAACTGCAGATCAATGTCACGGTCTCGCCAGATCCCGGGTTCGAAGTCCCCGGGCAAATCGAATACACAGTCAGCGTTCGGAACAACAGCCCAACAAGCTCAACCGGCGTTACGGTGACCAGCACGCTGCCGACCGGCGTCGCCTACAATTCTGGTGACCCCGTCACGTCACCCAGCGGAAACGACGTCATTGGTAACATCGGAAACCTCGGACCCTATGAAGTCTTCAAGTACCGGTTCCTCTGCGACGTGACCACGCCGGGCCTGAAATCGGTGACCTCCGTGGTGGCCGCTAACGAAGCAGATCCAATTCCCGCAAACAATTCCATCACCGTCAGTTCCAACGTCGAACCCATCGTCGAGCTGGCGCTTTCGATCGTCGATTCGCCGGATCCGCAGAATGTGCAGAATGGCCCGATCACATACACCATTCAGGTCACCAACAACGGTCCTTCGGCCGCATCGGGAATCATCGTCAACTTCACCCTCGACGGAACGACAACCTTCTCTTCAACCGATGCCGTTGCAATTCACGATGGCTCGCCGTTTGGTGGCGTCGTCACAGCCGACATCTCCGGACCTAACGGACTGAACGGTCCCCTGCCGAACGGCCAATCATTCTCGTTCGGAGTCGTCGTGCTGCCGACCGTCGTCGGGACCATCAATGTGAGCGGCTCAGTCCTCTCGAACGAAACCGACCGAACGCCGGCGAACAACAACGCAGCCGCGGCAACCACGTACGCGCTGATATCCAACCTGGCCGTCGCGATCACGGATGCGGCCGATCCGATCAGCCCCGGCGCGGACATCACTTACACCGTGACCGTCAGCAATGCCGGCCCCACCGACGCGACCGGCGTCGTCGCTGATTTTGTGCTGGATCCGAGTACCTCGCTCATTTCCGTGACCGCGCCCGGCGCGCCCAACGGCCCGAATGTCCAGGCCGGCATCGGCAACCTGGCGAGCGGCGGCCAGGTCAGCTTCGACGTCGTTGTGAGCACTTCCGGCCTGCGATATACCCACGCCAGCGCGACGGTTACCGGCGGAGGCGTGCAGGTCGATCCGAACCTCGGAAACAACAATGTCGAGGAAGTGACGGCCGCCTTGCCGCATGCCATCGGATTGACACGGCCTATTTTCTCCGACATTGTCACCGACCCGAGTTCCGATGTTCCCGGACTGCCCGGCAGAAAGTTCACCAACTTCAAGCGACCGTGGCGCAGCCCCAACGGCGAGAACTGGATCATCGTCGGCGAGATAGATCAGAACATCAGCCCGCAGAACGATTCCGACGGCGGCGCCGATGACGACGTCATCATCCGGAGCGTCGGCGGATTCGTGGAAACCGTCGCTCAGGAGGGCGTCAGCCTGGATGACCTCGGCGAACCCTACGGCGCTTTCGATGAGCAACTTTCAATCAACGACAACGGCGACTTTGCATTCGCCACGGATACGAATACGACACTGAATGTGCCTGGTGAGATCATCGTCAAGAGCGTTTCAAACGTCTTCACAACCGTCGCTCGCGAAGACGACATCAACCTCGCAGTGATCCAGCTCTACAATTTCGACCTGCGATCCCCCGTCATCCAGAACAACGGTTCCACGTGGTTCTATGCACTGCTCGGCGCGGACGTCAATTCCATCACGGGACGTGCATTCTTCAGTGACGATGGCGGGGCACTCCAGCTCCGAAATGCCAGCGGCTATGTTCCGCAGAACCAGGTCACCAATCCCACCTGGGCATGGTACGACTGGGAGCGCTACCAGATGACGACCAACGGCACAGGTTCGAGTTATCTCGTCCGCGGTCGAACATCCAGCACGCCGACCGGCGGATCGTTTCGGCGCATCGTCGGCATCGGCACGGCCGGCAATCCCCCCGCAACTGCAACCACCGTCGTCCTGGAGGAAGGTGTCCCGGCTGCCGGGTTCGCGTCACCCATCAAGACCGGCACTGTCGCGAACTATGCGTGGATGGCGCCGAACGGCGACTGGTACGCCCGCGGCACCAACAATGACAACGAAGACTGGGTCATCCGAAACGGCGCAGTCCTCGCGAAGTCCGGCGATCCCGTTCATTCCGGCACGACGGAGGCATGGCACAACTCGACAGCGGCCAACGCGCTGAGCCCTTCACTGACCGGCGTGGCATACTTCGTTTTCGCCGGTAACAACAACGGCGATTCGATCGTCGGAGGATACACGGTCAGTCGAGACAACGATTCGAACGTCGCTCTCGTCTATAACAACGAACGTATCATTGTCCGCGAGAATGATCCGATCGACATGAACGGAAACGGGCTGCTCGATGACGACCTGTATATCAGCCGGTTTGGGGAAGACGACCTGATCATGGACGAGAGCGGCCATGCCTACATGGTAGTCGTTCTCAGAAACGCAAACGGTACCGAGGTCGGCGACGCGTTCGTTGCGATTGACCTCAACTGCAACGGCATCTACGGAGATCTGAACTCGGACGGATTTGTCGACGGTGCGGATCTGCAGGCATTCACCGAGTGCGTGCTCGTCGGCAATCCGGCCGCATCGACTTGCCGATGCGCCGACATGAATCTCGACGGCCTGGTCGACCTGAACGACATCGATACCATGGCGACCGTTCTGACCTACCAGCCGTAATCGATCGAGTTCGCGGCGGATTCCGAGGTTAACACACTTGCGGCCGGAACGTCTCATGGGGCGTTCCGGTCGCTTTCTTTTCACCCGACACGAAAACTCCGCATCTTCCGACCGACAGATCGGAAGATGCTCGAAGCAGTCTTCTCGGTCACCCGGCCGGTTATAATGCGGAGAAGCCCAATACGCCCTGCGAGGACCCGGGCGATCCGCACCAAGGAACCTGCCATGCATATGTGTGCCCGCATGTCTGCCACAATCGCCGTCGCGGCATTTTCGGCCGCATGCCAAAGCACCAGCGCTTCCGAAATCGATCGGGCCGATCCGCGCGGCGGCCTGTGTCATCATTGCGACACCAACTGTGATACCCTCACGGACATCAATGACATCGCCGACTTTGTCGCCGTGCTGATCGAGGAATCCGCCGGATGCTCGCCCTGCACAGGTGACGCGAACGAAGACCAGATCGTCGACGGAAGGGACATCCAGCCCTTCATCGACTGCCTGCTCAGCCCGCCGCCGCCGACGGGAGCCTGCTGCCTTGCCGCTGACGAATGCGTCGTCACGATTGAACCGGATTGCAACGGCCTCTGGCTCGGACCGGAAACCGCATGCATTCCCGCTCCCTGCTCATTCGGAAACCTGACCGCATATCGGCCACAGCACGGAGGCGGCTATTTCCCGCTTCCCCGATCCGCCGTCGCCGAAACAGACGAGGAAAGCCCTATCGTCGGACCCGGAATCCGGATTAACTTCCCGGGCGACAACGATCCAGCCGGCGAGGACGACCTCATTGAGCTGATCGCCGAGACAACCCGGCCGGACATACCCTTGGCACTGCGGCGCAACCATTCGGCGATTCGGATCTGGACAACGCGAAACAAGACACCCGGCACCGAAGTGCCGTTTATCAACGACAAGACCGCGGCATTGTCGCTCGATTCCGGCAGCTCTGCCGGAACGCTCTGGGTCGAATGGGCCGCCGCGGAACACGGACTGGCCGAACTTCGACTGGAGCCGCTGGATCAGTCCCTGACTCTCGACAGGATTCAGTTCCACACGTTCAGGTCCATCGTCATGGCACTTGGCGGCGAGGACCAGGTTCCGTCCGTCCCGGTTGATCCGAACCATGGCACATTCGTCGTCGGAATCGCTCTCTATCAGCGCGGATATGATGTCTATCTCTACGATGAAGACAATGTCTCGTCCACGGGCGCGGGTGCGGTCTATAACGAAATCGTCAACGCCGTCACCACACGATTCGTCGAGAACGTGTCCATCTTCGGCTACAGTCATGGCGGCGGATCGACCTACCACCTGTCCGACCGGCTCGATAACGATCGCGCCGGCATCGGCATATTTGAAATTGTCGCCACGTCCTACGTCGACGCCGTCAGGAACAACTCCGATTTCGACGTCAATCAGGAACTCCGCCGCCCGCCGGCGACCGGATATCACGCAAATCACTATCAAACAGGAACGTTGGCTGATTTTTTCCTCGACGGCGGACCCGTACCAGACTCGAATCCCGCACCCACCGGCCTTAACGTCGAAACAGTCTCCTGGGGCGTCGGAGCAACACATTTCCTCGTAGACGACTATGTGCAGGTGCGCAGCTACATCGAATCGAACTTCGTATCACGGTTCGACCCGTGACAAGAGGAACCCATCATGGCCAATAACAGCCTGTTGAAACATTCGCTTAGTCTCGCCTCGACATTGCTTCCGTGTCTCCTGAATGTCACCAGCGCGGAGCCTCCCGATTCGCCACCAGCCGCCCCGATCGTGGAGATTGTCCCGATTGAGTTCTACCAAAGCGCATTCGCCGCGCTCACGAACGCGACCGATCGGGATGCACTGGAAGGACAGGTCCGGCAGATGATCGCCGCGGACCCGGATCGCAGGCAGATCATCGAGCAGGTCGTGTGGTTCGCCGCGCAGGATCAGACGGATCCTCTCCGCCGCGTCCTCGTCGGCCGAATCCTCAAAGTCGTGGATCTTCCCACCGAACAACTCGTCCGAATCCTCGTGCCGCATCTCGACAACCGCGTTTCGAGCGTGATCGAGCGCGTTCGGGACATACTCCTCAGTTGCGAAGACCATTCGTCCACGCGCCCGCCCGATTTCTCTCCTTACCGGGCAATCATCGAAGAAGACGTCCGCGCGAACCGTGAGCCGAGTCGCTCACTGATCCGCCATATGTACCGGTCCGACCCATCGGTCGCCCTGCTGACGCTGATCCGGGCGTACCAACTCCGAGACCCGGAAGAGATCAAGCCGATTCTCTGGGCGGAACATACTATCGCCGACCTCATGTGGAAACGCCGTTACGGGTTCGTTGACCGCCGCGGCGGCGATCCTGCCGTGACGGCCGAACTCGACAAACTGGCCCGCCACGACCGTTGGTGGGTTCGCCTCTATGCCGCCGAGATCATCGCCGCCAACCCCGAGCTGGCCACCGCCTCCACGCGAGCCCGCCTCGAAACCGACACCCAAGTCCTCGTGAAGCAAGCCGTCGGCCGCGCGCCCGCCGATCCCGCGCAGCGGGGCGACGATCAATAGGCGCCGTGCCCTGGTTCGGTGTCTGTCCCCTCATCGAATTCCGGAGCGAGGATAAATCAGTTGCGGACAGGCCGATCGCCCTGCTGGCAATCACGACCGTTGCCCGGATAAGATGAGCATGTTCGAGCCGGGAAATGCGGCAGCATCCCAGCCAATACGGTTGATCGCCCAATCGATAACACATCCAACCGGATCGGCGCCGTCAGTTGTTTCCCAGGCCATGAAGATTCTGTGAGCTGACACATGACCATACGCAAACTGCATCAGGATGTGCTTTCAAGGCTGCTCGCGCTCGCACTCTCCGTTGCGCTGCTCGGAGCCCAGTGCGATCCGCCTCCGAGCGGTAATAACAACAACAATCCGAATAACAACAACCAGGGCAATGGAAACACGTCGCTCGATGATCTACCCTTCGCCCAGTTGACTGGAAACGAGCTGATGGTCGAAGGCGCTCGCATCAGCGAAATGAATGGCGATTCGCGAACGCGCGATGAGAAATTCACGGCCGCCTACACGCTCACACCCACCTCCGCCGACACGCGCGAGGTCATCATAAATTTCAACGAAGTTACAACCGCCATTTTCGGAGATATCACCGGCCAGGCGCACCTCACTTATGAGGAATCCGGCACCGATGTCTCGCTTGAGCTGCAATGCACGACGACGAACTACTCCGGGACCATCGAGTGGGATACGATGGTCCAGGGAACGTACGACTACATCCCGGCACTCGGCACGACTTCACTCACGCTCCACGCAGTCGATGTGTCCAGTCCGGAGTACATTGTCACCTTTTCGACTCCGGGATGCCCCGAACTTGATAGCATGGACCCGGCCATGTACGCATGGCAAGGCCCCGGTCAAGGCGTGTGGGGCTTCGTTACCATCGTGCTTAACAACGGCCAATTCACGAAGAAACTCGATAACCCGCTGGCCGACGATCTCGGGGCTTCTGATTTCTATGAGATCCAGATAGGCGGGCAGTGAAGTCCGCACGACGGCGTCTGCCACCGTTGCGGCACACTCGGCGGGCCGACGGCATGTCGCGCCGGCAAATGGCGCGATCAGCCAATCCCAGCGCAAGCAAAATCCCTGTGATGATCAGGATGCCTTGTTTCAGAGATGCCAGGAGGCGGCCGCTCACTGCGCGAGGCGGGAATCGAACCCGCACACCTTGCGGTACAGGATCCTAAATCCTGCGCGTCTGCCAATTCCGCCACTCGCGCGACCTGTTGATTCTAGATCACTTGGCGCAACGGCTCAACTTTGAGTGACCAGCCGTGCCCCGGCACGAAATGGGCAGTCTCACGGCAAGCCACCGGCCGACTCATCCGCCGAGGTCCCGCGCCCGATCACATTCGCCATGCACCGAATCGCCCCCAGCAGGTGACACACAGCCGAGGTGTCGATCGGACGCACCGACATCCCCATCGATTCGTACGCCCGTCGCGACGCCTCGTCCAACGCAGGAATGCCGTACGTCGGCATGTACACGACACGCCGACCGCCGATTGTCTCCTGAAGCACATTGTTGTAGCTCACAATGAAGTCACCGTGGCGACAATCAACGTACGGCAAACGTCGCACCCGATAGCCCTCCCGCTCCAGCGCGGCAGCCACCTGATCGAAGCGTGCGCATCGCTCCGGCGAGAAATCCGGCGCCTTCGCATCCGGCATGTCCGGCCGAATGAAAAGCCGTTCGTCCAACGCCCGCCGGGACGACTCATCCGCCGTCGACATGAGCTCGCCGGCCAACCGGGGACTGCCGACAAGCACATCCCCTTCGTCCACAACGGTAATGAACATGTCAATGTGCGAAACGGGCGGCAAGCCCGACCCGTCGGCCACAAGCATCACGCGCGGCTTGAAAGTCCGCGCCAGTTCCGCGCGCGTCTGATCCTCGGTCAATCGCCCGAGATTCTCTCGCATGACATTCGCCCCGACGAGTACGTGACGGCCCCCGTTCAGCACGTTGCCGCCCTCCAGAATCAAGGGACTGTCCGCGATGCCGTACGACGCGCCGAACTGCCTGAGCAGCTTCGGAATCTCCCGCTCCGCGGCCCGGCGAACCGCGTCGAAGTTCTGAACAATCTGCGGCACCATCACGATCGACTCGCCACTGACCGCAGAGATCGCACCGATGTATCGGTCACGCGACCAGATAAGCATCGGTCGCGGTATGCGCCGCACATGCACCCCCGACCGACTGTCGAATCCGGCGCTCGCCAACCGGCTGGAAAGTGCCGCGCACGTGGCATCACTGTTACAGATCAGGCTGACGCCCGCCGTCAGCGGCAAGGCGGCCAGCAGGTCGCGCATCGGCGTCCAGAGCTGCTCCAGAAATTCGTCCGGCACATGAATGACGATGTACTCAATCCGTCCGTCATACTCTGACAAAGGTACAAGCGATCGCGCCGCCACGCTCGCGCCGATATCAATCGCCGGAATGAGGCCACCGCCGGATTCCCCGCCTCGAGCGGGCTGACTCGCCGCGCGTCGAGCCGCCTCGCGCGATGTCCCCCCGTCGCCGGGACCGGCCCGATCACAACTCATGCCAAATACCAGGCATGCCACGGCGAGCATACCGGCCGACATCACCGAAGCCCTCTGAGACCGGAAACCTCTCGACATCGCCAGCCTTCACCCAACAGGTTTCTTCGCCGTTCGGGTCGCATACGGCACATCAACCGAAATCGCCCCCGGAGCCCCCGCACATCCCGAACCACGTCATTGAAGACTCACCAATCGAGCGGCTGGCGCCAGGCGGCCCGAAAATCGCTTACCGCTGCCGCCGAATTCGCCGCCGCCGCCCAATCAATCTTGCGCCCCGCGGCCTCCGAATCGTCCGCCGACACAAACAGGAATCGCTCCTCGCCGTAAGACGCAACCGGCCTCAATCGCGCAACCGGTATCACCGCGACACCTTCGATTTCGGCCAGCGATGCCAACGCGGAGGCATCACGCATCTGAACGACATAAGCGCTCGCCGCCGGAGCGAATGGCCGACTCGCAGGCCCATCCTTCGCCAGCAGATACGCCGTCATGCAAGGACGCGCCATCGCCATTTCGACGACAGCCGTCGCGACGCCGCCGTCCGAAACGTCGTGGACCGCCACAATCGCCCCCGCCGCGATGGCGTCCGCCAGCGCCGCGTGCATCCGGAACGGTGATGCCGGATCAATGGCATTCCAGTCCGAGACGGTCGTTCCGACATAGTGCAGCACGATCTCATCCGCTTCGCCATCCGCGCCGGCATTGAATCTCGGCATCGGCTGAATCGTCCGGCTCACGTCGTCCACGATTGACAACGCGGAGATCAGCAATGTGTACGGGATCGACAGCTTGTTCGGACGCCGCGACATCTCCGCCTCGACAAACGGTGACGTTTCGCCGTACTGTTCGCGGATCACTTCCAGCAGCATCGCCGCGTCCTGGCGACTCATCGCAAAGACGTTGTTCAGTGAATCCTTCCCGCTGATGAATGGCAGCCCGTATCGCCTGGCTCCGTCATAGCATGCCTGGCACGCCCGAACCAGCGCCCCCAGCGCGACCGGATCATCGGAAGCAGGCCAGCAGAAATTGTCGAGAATCGCCGTCTTTCGCGGGTCCCCGCCGACACACACCACATTACGCAGCGCCTCGTCGATCGCCGCGATCGCCATCCAGTACGGATCAACATCCGCCAGCTGCGGCGCTATTCCGCAGCCGATCGCCACGCCACGCATCGATCCCAGCACCGGCCGGATCACGGCAGCGTCCGTTGGCCCCTCGCCCGGCCCCGTCCACGGCTTCACGACCGAGCCGGATTGGACTTCATGGTCATACTGACGGTAGATCCAATGCTTGCTCGCGATTGTCGGCTGCGAAAGCACGCCGTTCAGTCGCCTGGCCGCCTCCACCGGCGCCATGGCCGCGTGAGCATCACCCTTGGGTGCCGTCAACTTGGCGTCCTTCACAACGGCGGGCCATTCCGCGACGCGTCGATCGCGCGGCACACCCTCGTGCAATAGCGTCATATCCAGATCGCCGACCACGATGCCCGAATACCGCACCACCAGTCGCTTGTTGTCAGTGAATCGACCGATCACCGTCGCCTCGACCGATTCGGCCCGCGCAAGCGAGAGAAGCGCCTCGACGTTCTCCGGCGGCACCGACAGGACCATCCTCTCCTGCGCCTCCGAAATCCAGATCTCGTCGTAACGCAGTCCGGCATACTTCAGCGGCACACGCTCCAGGTCGACTTCCGCGCCCGTCTCCGCACCCATCTCGCCGATGGCCGATGACAATCCGCCGGCGCCACAATCCGTAATCGCCGAAAAAAGGCAGGGCCCTGGCGCGCCGTCCACCGATTGTCCGCTGGCGATCAGAACCAGATCGAGAACTTTCTTTTCCTCGATGGCATTGCCGATCTGCACCGCGTGCGAGAATTCGTCCTCGTGTGTGTCCGTCATCTCCGCGCTCGAGAAAGTCGCGCCATGAATCCCATCACGCCCGGTTCGACCGCCGATCAGGACAATCGCGTCGCCCGGTCGCGCAGACTTCTCAATCCGATCGCGCCGAATCAACCCGACACAGCCGCAATAGACCAGCGGATTCCCCAGGTACCTCGGGTCGAAATGCACGGCGCCATTCACCGTCGGTATCCCCATCCGATTGCCGTAATCGCGCACACCGGCCACGATCCCCCGCAAGCTGCTCTTCGGATGAATGATGCCCTTGGGAACCCGGTCGATCGGCCAGTCCGGCGGCGCAGCACAGAACACATCGGTATTGGCAACGGGCTTGGCTCCCAATCCGCAGCCCAGCACATCGCGAATCACGCCCCCGATTCCCGTCGACGCGCCGCCATACGGCTCGATCGCGGAAGGGTGGTTATGCGTCTCGACTTTGAATGCAATGCCGTACGTCTCGTCAAAGGCGATCACGCCGGCATTGTCGACGAACACCGACAAACAGGTCGGACCGCGTCCATCCGCGTTCAATTCTCGCGTCGCCCGAGCGATCGTATCCCGCAGCAGATTTTCATATTCATAGGTCACGCTCGCCGAGCGATCCCTCTCGTCAGCGACAGGCCGAGCAAAGCTCCATGCCGGAAACGGCGCGCCTCGGTACTGATACGGCGACTTCAACGTCTTATGAACACAATGCTCAGACCACGTCTGGGCCAGCGTCTCCAGTTCCAGGTTGGTCGGATCCCGCTCCACAGACTGGAAGTACGTCTGAATCGCCCGCATTTCGGCTGACGACAGAAACAAATGCCCATCTCGGCTGAGTCGATCGAGCGCCGCCCCGTCCAGATTCCGGATCGCAACGTTTACCAGGCTGAACTCATACCGCGGAGCGGTCGGGGGCGCCTTGATCGGAGGCGTACCGACATAGACATCCTCGATGCTGGCATTCCCGATCAACCGGCTGATTCGCGGCAGATCCCGATCCTGCGGAATTGGCCGAAGCTCATACCGCCGCGCGGTCCTCACGCCGGCTGCCTGAATTCCCAGATCCGCCAATGCCAGGACCGTGGACTGCGCGACATGGTCCATCACGCCCGGCTTCAGATGCACCTCGATCGCCAACTCGTTTCCCGGGTCGACGATCAACTGCCCTTCCCGATGAATCGAGTATGTCTCCACAACCGGGTCCGAAAGCAGCGCCTCCGCGATGCGTCGCGCCACCACTTCGTCATCGCCGTCCACATTCGGAAGATCAATCAGAAAGACCCGGCCGCTCCGAACGTCCTCAACGGAATGGATTCCGAAATCACGGAGCAACTGCCACAACCGCCGCCCTGTCGCGTCCGATAATTCCGGTCTGATCGAAACCTGAAATCGCCAGATGGCCATACGGCGTTCCTATAATATTCTGCTGCGGCAAGAATGCCTTAACTACTTATTATATATTGGTTTGTATCTAAATTGATGCGGTCGGAGCGCGGCTAGTCTAAGCACCTGATGGGTTGCCGTCAATTTTCACTTGTCGATGTAATGATGGCGGACTACGCTAGTCTTTGCGGCGGCTCTCTGTCGATGCAGCCATTCGACTGCCACCGGGAGCACCCGCAGTGCGTGCCTCGCCGTACGCAAAGCAGGTATGAAGGAATCGTGTCCGGGATTTCAATTCCGTGATGCCGCTTTCTTTCCGGGATCGGTTGGTTCATGTATTCGGCGTCGTTGAGTCGCGCCATCCAATCCGGACGAGTCGGCATGAGGATTTCTAATCTATGAGCGAAAACAGCAACGGCGCCCGCTCCTTTGAGTTGGGAGCCTACTTGGAATTCGAACGACCGCTGGCCAAACTGGAAAAACAAGTCGAGGAACTGGAGGCCGCCCAATCCGTAACCGGCCGCGACCATTCCGAGATGATCCGAACACTCCGAACCGAGTTGCAGGCGGCCCGAAAGAAGCTGTACTGCAATCTTGACGCATGGGAAACGGTTCAGATGGCTCGGCACCCGAAGCGTCCGCTCGTGCCGGACTACCTCAACCTCATGGTTCGCGACTTTTGCGAGCTTCACGGTGATCGAAACTTCCGGGACGACCGGGCCATCATCACCGGCTTCGGCCGCATCGGCAGCTTCAAATGCCTGTTCGTCGGGCACAACAAGGGAAAAGACACCAAAGAGCGCATCGAAAACTGCTTCGGAATGGCTCATCCGGAAGGATATCGCAAGGCGCTCGCGAAGATGAAGCTTGCCGAGAAATTCGGCCTGCCCGTCGTCTGCCTGATTGACACCGCTGGAGCCTACCCCGGCATCGGCGCGGAAGAGCGCGGCATCTCAACGGCGATTGCAGTCAATCTCATGGAGATGGCCCGGCTTCGAACGCCCATTGTCTGCGTCGTCATCGGAGAAGGCGGGTCCGGTGGCGCGCTGGGCATCGGAGTCGGAGATCGACTCGCCATGCTCGAGCACGCCTACTACTCCGTGATCTCACCCGAAGGCTGTGCGGCCATCCTCTGGAAGAGCGCCGAGCACGCAAAGACGGCCGCCAACGCCCTCAAATTCACCTCAAAAGAGCTGAAGCATCTACACCTCGTCGATGATGTGATCAAGGAACCGATGGGCGGCGCTCATCGCGATCCGGCCGCCGCGGCGGCAAGCCTTGAACAGTACATCGTTGAATCGCTCAAGGAGCTTCGCCGATCCAAGATCGACACCCTCCTCAAGCGGCGATACAAGCGCATTCGCGAAACCGGCAGCTTCTTCACGGACAAGTCCAACGTGAAACCTGCCAAGCCGGCGAAGCCGAGATCCCGAACCAAGGGTGTCACGACCCGCGCGTCGGCTCCGATCGTTCGGCAGACGTCGGCCACCTTCGCCGCAGCGCCGCACCTGTAACGGATTTTGATGATTGGGCAGCTTCCATCTCTTCAATGGAAGCTCCGCGCGCCGATCACGCATCGGACCGAAGCGCTTTTCTCGATTTCATCTGCGAATCGCGGGCAGGCGCGAAGGACGAAGGCTCCCCCCCATACTCCGCACGAAACCATTCCACCGCGCGACACATGCCGTCGGCGAATGTGACCTCGGGTTTCCAGCCGATCAATTCCTGGGTATGCCGACAGGACACCCGCTGAGGCAGACCCGTCAGCGCAACCGCCGACCGACGAATTGAATCGCGACGAGGCGATTTGCGGAAAATCCGCTCCCCCACCATTCCTGCCAGAAACGCCAGCCAATAAGGCGTTCGCCGGGTCACGCGCGGAATGCCGAAACAATCGGCCATCGCGTCGAAGTACTGACGCTGCGTCACCCGCTCAAAACCGGCCGCAATCAGAATCTGCCGGGCCGCCTTCGGCACCCTGCCCGCCAGCATGATCGCCCGCGCCACGTCCGCCACATAGACCATCGCCATCTCGTTGTCGCCGCTGCCCACGAGTGACATCATCTTGTCGCGCATCGCCGGCTCGACGTGCGTCTTCATCGTCCGGTTGCCGGGACCGAACAGGTAGCCCAGCCGCACGATCACCCACTCCATCTCCGGCGGACAGGACTGCCGCACCAACTCCTCCGCACGCAACTTTGCCCGACCATAGGGAAACCACGCCGGAGGCATCGGCGTCGGCGTGAATTCGTCGATCTCCTGTCCCGATTTGAACAGCTTCGGATGATAGATTCCGCAGGAACTCACCTGAACGAAGCGCCCGACTCGATTCGCGGCAGCCGCCTCAAGGACGCGCCGTGTACCGTCCACCGTCGTCCGCTGGAACTCGGACTCGCTGCCGACGATCTCCACGCGGGCGGCCGCGTGATAGACCACGTCGCAGCTTTCGCAGGCGCGAACGAGCGAATCAGCATCGTCCAGATCAGCCGGAACCGGCTCAGCGCCGAGAGATTCCACCTCGACGCGCTTCTTCTCGGAGCGCACGATCGCACGCACGTCGTCACCCGCATCGCGCAACGCCGCGATGAGATGGCTCCCGACAAATCCGGTTCCGCCTGTGACAAGGGCTTTCATGAGATCTCGCGAAGCTGGGAATAGGCAATCGCGATCTAATCGGCCGGCCGCGATGGCAGCCAACGATTGACGCGCGAGCAATAGTCGATGTACGACTGCCCGAATCGCCCACGCAAGTTGGGCTCCTCGATCTTCGTGACCTGCAGATGCGCCAGCGGCATCCCGACGAGCACCAGGACGAAGATGCCGATCGAATTCAGCGCGATCGCCTCTCCCAGAGCCGTGACAAGCAGGGTGATCACCACCGGATTACGAACCCAGCGGTAAGGCCCGGTCGCCACAAATACCTTCGGCGGATCGAACTCGACGTGCGGGCCCCGCCCCAGCGCAATCAACCAGCCGGAGCAGAACAGATAAGACGCCAGGCCAATGATGAAGATCGAATGCCCGATCAGCGCGCCAAATTGCCGCCAGAAATTCCGAGCTTCGCCCCAGAAGGTCGTGTCGCTGACAATCAGTTGGCCCACGACATGAAAAATCGAAGGCACAAGGCCCAGAATGAAAAGCAGAAAGGCTGCGGTGAATACCACAGCCCTTAGTGCGAATGGCTTTTCCGATGGATCCGGTGTTTGCGGAGGAAGATTCTCTACCATCGAACCGCGAAACCCGCCGTCATCCACTTGCTCGATTCGACCGCGTGCACGATGGCCAGCTCGCCCGGCTTGATCTCGCCTTCGCGAACCATCTGGTCGAAGTGCAGAAGCGTCGCCGCTCCGCCGCAATACCCGATCTTGTTGCTTCGGAACTTGATGTTGTCCCGCCCGATGTGCAACCGATCGAGAAACGCCGGAATATGGTCTTCGTACAACTGCGTCGTCGGAATCGACACAACGTAGTGGTCCACCGTGCCCGGATTGATCTTCAATCGAGTGGTGAAATTCACGAGCCCCTGCAAGAGCAGCGGCGCCGCGTTGTCATTCACCGCGGTGAAATCCTGCCAAAGATGATGCAGTCCCTCGTTGTAAAGCTCCGGAATCTGCTGCGTCGTCTTCATCAGGTCCGCAGCAGCGCCACCCGCGGTCATACCCGCCGGTCGGCCCGCGCCAACGGACTCCACAAATGTATCGATAATGCGACGGCTCGTGTCGCCTTCGTCCGCCGCCTTCAACACCATCGCCCCGGCGCCGTCCGCGAGAATCCACCGCAGCGCGGCATGAACTTTGTCCACCTTTGGCTGGTTGAAGTAGCACGACCGCAGATAAATCGACGAAAGCTGGCTGTAGCAGACCAGCGCCGACTTGTAGCGACCGGTCCGGATCGCGTCAAAAGCAATCTGAGTGCTCTTGCCGACGCCCGAGCAGTTCGAGTGAACCTCGATCTCAGCGCAGTTCTGAATCGCCAGCCGCTCTTGAAGCAGCGCACTGGTCGGCGGCGTACTCTGATCATAAGAAGGACAGGAGATCAGAAGCAGCTCAATTTCCTGCGGCTCCATGTCCGCCATCTCCAGCGCGCGACGAGCTGCCTGCTCAGCCAGCGTGCTGAAGTTGTGTGTCATGTCGCCGGTCTCGGGATCAACGGCGAAATGCCGGGTCTTCACACCGCCACGATCAAGCATCTCCTGACCGAGGTTGCCGACAAATCGCTTCACCTTCGTCGGTGCGTTATCAAGGGGACCGAGAATCGCTTCAACACGATCATTCGGAACCGGCGGACCGGGAAGAAAACTACCGGTTCCGGCGATTTTGACAGGTATCAGTGACAATGACATAGGTCTCCCAAATTAACGATCACCGCGCTCGCGGCTGCAGGCCATTTCCACGCGCCTGCATGGCAACACCCGATTCGCATTCCCCCAATTCGGCAAACGCGAAGCCGCGTATCATAGCCGCCCTCGCTGCCGATGGGGAGTCCATTTGCGAACTCGCGGTCAAATAGACCCGTCTGCTTCCGACCGCGAAATCATACCGAACTCGCGGCAGGACGCAACAAAGCCCCCCGGCGATTGCCGCATCCGCCCTTATTGTTTGTCCCAGCATAAGTTACACTCCATATGTACCCGGGAACCCCGCCACAAACCTTCCCCCCAAAAACCGTCCCCGAAGGCCGCCTCGACCGCACCCTTATCCGCCGCTCCAATTCATCGACTTTGGACGCTTGGCGCAATCGCGATACCACATTGAAATCCGACAACGATGAAACTCACATGGCGGCGAATTTCAATCAGGCCCACAAACCCATTCCGCACCGCGAAAGCGGTACGACTGGACAAGGAAACCATCTGGGTTCAACTCGAACACGATGGCGTGGTCGGCTGGGGCGAAGCGGTCCCGATGGACACCTATCGACAAACGCTCGATTCATCCGAAGCCGCACTGCACTCAATGCAGGCGCTGCTCGCCGGTCGAAACCCGATTCACATCGAAGACATCAGCCACGATCTCATCGCCCGCTTCGATGACCAACTCGCCACGGTCGCCGCTGTCGACGCCGCGATTCACGACTGGATCGGCAAACGTCATGGCGTGCCAACCGTTGAGTGGCTCGGCCTGAATCCGAAAAACCATCCACTCACTTCCTTCACAATCGGCATCGATGATTCCGAAATAGTGGCTGCCAAGACGCGCGACGCCGCCGAGTTTCCAATCCTCAAGGTCAAAGTCGGAACCCCCGAAGGCGACCAAGCCCTCCGCGTCATTCGTCGGAACGCACCGGACAAGTTAATCCGAGTCGACGCCAACATGGGCTGGACCGTCCGACAGGCGCTCGAAGCCCTTCCAGAGCTGAAAGAATCCCGCGTCGAATTCGTCGAACAGCCGCTACCCGCCAACGATATCGACGGCCTGCGACGACTGCGCGAGGCCGCGATCCTTCCGATCATCGCCGACGAAAGCTGCGTTCGACCTGCCGACGTCCTTCGCCTCGCCGGTTGCGTCGACGGCATCAATATCAAGCTCGGAAAGTGCGGCGGCATCAGGCCGGCACTGAAAATGATCCACCTTGCGAAGGCTTACGGCATGAAAATCATGCTCGGCTGCATGATCGAAAGCTCGCTTGGCATCGCCGCGGCCGCGCAGCTTGCCCCGCTTGTCGATTGGCTCGACCTCGACGGGCATTTGCTGATCAGCAACGATCCATTCACCGGAATTGATGGGCGATGCGGCAGGCTGCGCATTGGTGGCGGCCCCGGCCTGGGTGTAACAGTTTCAAATAGCAACGCGTAGCCCGCTATATCGCCGACAGAAGCGACCGGTTCGCAGCTGCCCGGATGCAAGACCCATGACACACGAAGACGCGGTCTTGATGAACAAGAAGTCGAACGACTCCGCACGGGACCATCCGAACGAAAGGAAGATCATGCCCGAAACCACTGGCTCAGTTCGCGGGAAGGTGGTCCTCCTCACGGGAGCAACCGGACCAATGGGCCGAGTCCTCGTCGATGAATTTCTCGATGCCGGCGCAAAGCTCGCCCTCGGCGTCCGGCGCATGGCGAACCTGCCGCAACTCGAGCTATCCCTCGCGAAACGCGGCGAGTCCCCCATGATTATCCCCTGCGATCTGCGATATGAGGAAAACGTCGTCCGGATCATTCATCGCGTCGTGCAGCGCTTCGGACGAATCGACGCCATTGTCAACGCCGCCCTCGTCCTCGGACCTCGCCTCCCAATCATCGATTATCCGGCAGACCCCTGGCGCGACGTCATATCGACAAATGTCACCGGCGCCTACCTGCTCTGCCGCGAGGCCCTGCCGTGGATGGTCCGCCAACGAAGCGGATCCATCGTCCACATCACCACGCCGCTCACCACCCACGTCAAACCGGAATGGGGCGCCTACCTCGTCGGAAACCACGCCGTCGAAGGATTGACTCGGCTGCTCGCCGCGGAACTCAAGGGAACCGGCGTGCGGGTCAATGTTGTCGATGTCGGAATGATGACATCCGAACTCAAACCGGCAGGCCGCGCCGCTGATTGGACCCGAACCATCCTTCATCTCGTTTCTGACGACTCCTCCGGCCAGTCAGGTGAACGCATTACCGCTCACGCATGATCCCTTCGCCACTCAAGACAATCCGGCGATCCGGCCATTTGCCGACCGGGGCCGACGAGGCCCCTTCCGAAGGGAAAACCCGTCACAACATTCACATGAGGAGTTCTTACAACGCCGTGCGCGTGCCGTAAGCATACCCAGGTCAAAAACCAATCGACACAACCTCCGCGGCCACCCACTGGCCCCGCGCGGCCAGTCCATTCACCCACCTCGCTTGCCTTCGCCCCGCCCGAAGAATAAAGTAAGGCGTTCCTGTTCAAGGTCTTCAAAATGAGCGGGAGCGTAGCTCAGCCGGTAGAGCAGCGGCCTTTTAAGCCGTTGGTCCTGGGTTCGAATCCCAGCGCTCCCAGTCGCCCCACTTTCTTATTACTCAAAGCCAAAAAACTTCCGCTTGTTTTTAGGGATCGATTGCTTCGGGTGTCGCACCGGTGGAATACGACATCGAG
>JAHBXN010000013.1 GCA_019636475.1 Phycisphaerae bacterium | reverse complement strand
GGTCTGCATTGCAACGGCGCTCCAGTCGGGCGAATCGGTCAATTCCGCCTCGATCAGGCGATCAAGGGTATCGTAGTCAAAAGCTCGATTGGCCTCCAGGGTTCCGATCTGATAAGTGACCATAAACTGATTTTCGGCGGTGACATTGAAGCTCTTGTTGCTCTGGTAGGCGTAGCCGTAAATGCCGACATTGTCGTATGGGGCCTGATCGGGGTGGGTCAGGCGATTGCCGGCCTCGGTGACGCGCAACAGGTGGTCGCGTTCGAAGATGGTCTCGATGGTCACGCGATCATTGGCGAAGGCGTCCTCGCAATCGATTCGGCGGTAGTCGGTCGTCACGATCCGCCGGCGGCCTCGACATGGGGGAGATGATTGTCGAGGTATGTCCCGGTCCTGCCATTGGTCGTGGCCAGCAGACGTCCGGGACATGAGATCGAACATCCCATGGCAATCGTAATCCTCGGAGGCCTCATCACATCGACGATTCTGAATCTTGTCCTTCTGCCTGCGCTTTGCTGGGCGATGTTCCGAAATCACTCAAGATCGCCAGGCCATCCGTGATCGGCATCCCCATTCCACGGCTCGGAATGTCGGAGCCGCCACCCTTCTTGTGGAACGGTCTGGCGAGCAGGCTCAGAACTGAAACGCCATGTTGCAATTGGTAGCGATTCATGCGAAAGTGACTCAGAATCGGCCATTGAACCCAACGGTGGCCACTCAAACGCTCTGTTGATTGAAACGAAGTGCAATATGACAAACACCGATCTGACGACATTCATCACGGATGTGCTTCAGGTGCTGCTGACGTTCTTTTTGGATTTCTTCAGGCAGGCGCTTGCTGCCTTCCTGTTCTGACCGGAATCACCGCACTGCGGGATACGTTCCGGAAAACTAAGGAAGCCGTCTCGATCGAGTCTGCCCCGTTCATCGCTGGGCTTCGCGCATCCCCTCCCCCTGCTCACGGCATGGCACTCCTGCCAGCTCGCAACGTGTCCATGCGGCCGCACGATGAATCCACCGATTCCGTCGCGCGACTGAACAGCTGCGCGCGATCGCTCACCGACCAGCATCTGACGCGATGTTCAGGTTTTTCTCAGCAGTATCTCGGCCGCCGGCAATTTGGAAACGATCTCAGCAATGCGCTCGGATGCGCGGCCGTCTCCATATGGATTCCGGAGGTCCGCCAGAGACTCCCGAAACGCCGGATCAATCGCCCGTTCGACAGCAGCGGCGATCATCGCCGACTCGCACGGCGAATTGATCACATTTGCGGGATGAACCCGTCCCATCTGTCGTTCCCCGATGTTCACGACAGGCAGCCTGAATGAAGCAGCTTCAATAATTCCCGCGCTGGAGTTCCCGATCAGCGCTTTCGCATGCGCCATCGCATCAGCGAATTGCGACGGGGAAAGCGAAATAACACTTCGAGCACGGCTGTTTCGCGAAACAAAATCATCGACGGCCGAACGCAGTGCCGAGTGGCCGACATCGGCATTGGACCCGATCAGGAGCATATTGCACCGCACTTGCTCCAGCGCGCCCAGCAGGCGTGCGATCTGCTCACCCGCCCCGATCGGCGACAGCGTCTCGACATGATACACCACGAGAACGGTCGGCTGCTCGAAATCGAGCCCGACGGCTTCGGTCAGACCAGCCTTCGTGGACGATTTGTAATCGATCAGCCGATCAACGGCCGGCGCGCCGACGGCGTGGACGCGCCAAGGCGCCTCGTTCATGGCGACGATTCGCGCGGCATATTCCGGCAAGGCGGCGAAATGAACATGCGCAAGCTTCGTGATCGCATGACGACATGCGTCGTCATAGGCGCCGATCGTCGATTCGCCGCCGTGCAGGTGAGCGATCGGAATTCGATGAATCGTTGCAGCCAACGCAGCCGCGAGCATCTCGGTGCGATCCCCCAGAACGAAAATCAGATCCGGCCGGCTTCGCGCCAATTCACGGGAAAAAGCATCCAATGCGCGAGCTGCCGATGAGGCGACATCAACCGGAGAATCACCGGCCACATGATGCGCGACCGGCACGACCTGCACACCGTTCCACGTCGGAATCGACTCAATCGTTCGCCCGAACTCGGCACAAAGGTGCGTCCCGCCGGCGAAGAAAGTCAATCGCCGAGATCGATTCTCAGAAAGCGCCCTTACCACCGGCTCGTAGATGCCGGCATCGGCACGCGATGTCGAGATGAATCCCAGGCGAACGAAGGGCGCGACGCTGTGCTTTGAGTCGGCGTTCATTGTTGAATGGCTCGGCAGTCTGACGCGCGGCGCCACGGAACATTCGGCACTGCCGATGCAACGCCGCCGTTCGCGACGACCTAATCAAGCCAGAGCTTGGTTTGCTTGAGCCGATCGGGAACGTAAGTCTCCGTGACAAATGAGATACTCTTGGTCAGGAGCGATTCAACCTCCATCTTGAAGCCATGCTTCAGCATCAGGTCGATTTCCCGTTCCCATTCCTTCTTCCCCTTGAACCACGGGTAGTTGAGAATCTGCTTGGCTCGCTTGATGTCGTTATTGTCGATGGCGATCTTCACGTCATCGGACAGACCGAACTCTTCGAAATCCCGGCTACGGACCCCGATGAATCTCGCCTGCGGCACAGCCATGCGTTTTGATTCGAATGCGAGATTGATCGATCCCTGCTTGATGACGCTGTAGATGTAGTACCCCCATGGATCGTTGTCGAGCAGGCAGTAGATCGGCAGCTTCAGCTCGTTGTGCATGCGGCTGAGAATGCGCCGGACGGCGCGGGGCGGCTGGCCGTTACCGTGCGTGATGATGCAGTTGTTTTTCTTCCAGAATTTGTCTTCGTTGAATCGCTGCCAGACGGTGTCCTTCTCGACATGGAGGATGTACTTGGCCTCGCACTTGCGAAACTCAAGGACATCCGGCTCCACGATGCCGGGAATTCCCCATCCGCCGGAACCCATGCGACGCAAATCAATTTCGTCGCCCTTGCTGATGACGGTCAGATTGCCGGCGATCGTGCCGCGGCTGGAGGCAAAGACGTGCAACTCTTCCCGCAGAGTTTCGAGCGCCACCTCGATGTCTTCAATAATCGGGTCGCTTTCGCCCTGGTCGTTGAATGTCTTTTCGCTGGTGCCCTTGATCGTGTGCTTGGATAGGTAGTACAGCCCGCGAATGCTGACGGTCTTGTCCTCGTCGATGAGCTTTTTGCAGCCGCTTGCGATCAGCAGGGTCTGCATAAAGCTGCGGGCTTTATTGAGATCGAAGAAGTTTCTCGTGGCGAACTTGTCGCCCATTTCGATGATGCCGCGCGACTTGTTGAACCGTGCGTTTGACAACGTGCGCATTGGAATGTCGATCGACGGATCCTTCTTCTTCTCCGCGCACTTCACGACTGCCTCGGCCAGACCGACGATCTTGCCGGAGGCGGGCGTTTTCTTTGACGACCGACCCACTGTCGAACCACTTTTCTTCGCCATCCGTGAATGCTCTCCAGATTGTGCTTGGACTTCTCGTTAGTTTCGGCAAAAATAGTCGGGCGATACCAATCAATCAAGGACGATGCCGCGTTTGCCGCTGCATCAACTGCTCCAGGATTGCGGGAATCGATTCGGGCCGGTGATTCATGAATGACGCATTCAAAAAGTCGCTTTTCGTTTGGCTTATTCTCTACGGCTTGGCCGTGTTCATCGCGTGGTTTAGCCACCCGGCTGCAATCTACCTGGCGATTGTCCCTGTGGCATTCGCGATTGACACGCTGGCCCACCGAATGGCTAAACGACCAGGCCCGCCGATCGGAATGCGTCTATTAAATCGGCTTTTCCTGCTCCAGCGTTGGTGCTTCTGGAAACTGACCGGCGGGCGTCCGGGGCATCGTCCGCAAGACGGTGAGCCGCAAGGTTTCTGCCCGAAATGCGGTTACGCGATCAGCCCCGGTCGCTGTCCGGAGTGCGGGACACAGGTGTCGGCCGAGACCCTATCCTCTCGACCGGGGCAGCGCAATCCATTCGCCTATCGAATCGCATGGATCTGCGTGGTCGCCGTGTTCGCCATGATCGGACTGGTGACGGGGCATCGGATGCTGCCCTGGCCCTCGATGGCGCCTCTGAGCCTGTTGCTGTATCTGCATGGCTGGAGCGATTCGCGGGCAGCCGCGGAACTCATCTCGCGTGTAACCAGCGGAAACCTGACGAATGAGGAGGAACGCCGCGTCTGCGAGCGATCGCTTCGGGCCTCTATCAAACTTCAACCGCCCTTCCCGAATGACGGCCGAATCGCCGTGACTGTCATACCAGAGACTGCACTGGCCCCCCTTCTTGCGAACATGTGGATTTATCTGCGCGACATTCAGATCACAAAAAGCGGAACGCCCGTGGACCACACGCCGTCTGAACACATCACCACCGCAAACCAGGACCACGCGCTCTTCCTCGTTGAGCCGCTCGGAGCGGGAAAGCACCTGCTCAACGTGACCGGCCGCATGCTGGTGACACCGGCGAAGCACTCGGGCGATGCGGACACGGCCGCATACTGCAAAATCCCGTTTTCCGCCTCAATACCGGTCACCGTAGACCGGCAGGATGCATCGACATTCTATTCCGCGGTCACGGGAGATCTTGTGCTGTCCGATATCAATACAAACATCGTGATCGCCCTGGCACAGCGGCTGTCGATCGAAAAAAGCGGTGAGGAGAAAATGGCGCCTTGCCTGGTGATACAAAACGGTAGCCGTGACGCACTCCCGGTGTCCGGGCAGGTATTCGTTCGCCGATCAAAAGCAGATGCGTACCAGTTCGTCGATCGAACAATTGTCAATTCCGCCGAAATGCAATTGATCGACCTGAGCTCGATCGATTGGGCGTCTCGCGCCCGAACGCTGGATATTCGAATCGAGCCGGACCCGACGATCATGTCAGCCCGCCGATACGCAACGCGGATGGACTACATCGGCGAGATCATTGAACGCGAGAAAATTCCCCGCAGCCCGATTGTGTTTCAATGAACAGCCTGGCAGAACAAAATGAATCGCGGCCGATGGATCGGAGCGCCCGGCCCGCAGGCGAATCCGCCCGCGCTGACTGACCGATTCGATTCTGCCGCTACGGAGCGATCGCATGATTTACTACGAAGTGCATGCCCATCTTCGTGACGTCGATGTGGCCGAGCGCTGGCTAAACTGGATGAGTACGACGCACATCGCCGACGTGACCGCGGCCGGCGCCCTGTCCGGACGAATCGTGCGGCTGGATTCCGAATCAGAGGAAGATGAAGGCCTGGCATATCTGGCGCAATACGAATTCGCTGACCGGCCGGCGTTTGAAGCATATCTATATGAACACGCACCGCGCCTGCGTGCCGAGGGCATGCTCAACTTTCCGCCCGAGCTCGTGAGATACACACGTCGAAGCGGCGAAATCATCGAGCCGGATTGAACCTGCCTCAACCGGCCGCTCGACGCCTCACGCCTTCCAAGCGAGAATAACTTCGTCATTCTCGGAACTACCCGCAGCCGGCCCGGAATCGGAATTCCTCAGCGGGGGGCGCCCGTGGATGATGCCGATAGACGATCGGGCGCGATGCTGCCGCGTAAGAAGCGTCGGGCGGGTATGTCCTTGGTTCCAAATGGCAAAAGATCTGCCCACGAAGAATCCCGATTCTGTTGATGCCGCCCGCATGTCATTCGGGGAGCACCTGGAGGAACTGCGCACACGGATCATCCGCGCGCTTTGGGGGCTCGTTGCCGCTTCGGTCATCTGCTACTACTTCGGCGACGTCATTATTGGCACGCTGACCGCGCCTTACTACGTCGCCATGCGTGACCTGGGCTTCGACCCGCGAATGGTTCAGTTGAACCCAATCGAATCGTTCCTGGAATACTTCAAAATCTCATTCGAATTTGGCATCTTGCTGGCTGCACCCTGGGTGCTCTACCAGCTATGGCAGTTTGTTGCCGCCGGGCTCTATCCGCATGAGAAGCGGCTGATTCGCGTTTTCGGCCCAGTGTCGATGGGGCTGTTCGTCGTCGGGGCGGCCTTCATGGTCGTCGTGGTCCTGACCGGATTGATGCAGTTTTTGATCGGTTTCTCCCGGAGCTTCCCACTTCCAAGCGATACCAACCCGCTGGTCAGGCTGCTCGAGCGAAACACGTCCATACCGAAAGTCGTCATTGACGAATCGGCCCCACATTCGCAAGTGCCGATTGTGACCAGTGCGCCGGCCGACCCCGCCCCCGGGCAGATCTGGTTCAACGAGCAAACCCGCAAGCTCTATGTGCGCGGCGCGGAAGAGACTTACGAACAGCCGATGGTGAAGTCGAGCGCATCGCAGTTTGTGCAGCCATTCTTCAGCGTGTCCGAGTATCTCGGCTTTGTGGTGGACCTGGCGCTCGCATTCGGCCTCGGATTCCAGATTCCGATCGTCGTCGTCTTCCTGATTGTCATGAACATCGCAGGAGTCGATCAGTTGGCGGCCGCACGCAAGTACATCATATTCGCGATTTCAATTATTGCGGCCGTGGTCACTCCGTCACCCGATATCGGAACGATGATGCTGCTGATGGTTCCGATGGTATTGCTCTTCGAATGCGGCCTGCTGGTGGGACGATTCATGAAGCGGAATTCGACCGCATAGTCATGCACGCGGACCGGGCCGGAGCGAGGACGTGTGACTCGACAGGTAGCGAATCCACGTCATAATATGCCGCTCAGGACGGCAGCGGAAACGCCGCCGCGGGAGAGGTGTCCGAGTGGCTGAAGGAGCCGCATTCGAAATGCGGTCTGCGGGTAACTGCAGCGGGGGTTCGAATCCCTCCCTCTCCGTTTCATTTTGCAGGCAGTTCACAAACTCTTGAAACTCGCGTACTTGCGAGAGTTTCTCGATTGTTGACTGCCCTCAAACTGCCCTCACCCTGGATCTTTGGGTTGTGCCACGCCGTCGGCGTCGTGGTTGAACGCCAACTTGGCTGCGGTGTACGATGAACAGGTGATGCTACATCCATTTCGGTCTTTGAGCAGGAGTTAGTCATGTCAATGGCCGTCCCGAACGGCATGACAATGTCTGTTCAGGACCGCTACCGGGCCTTGCTCGCCATTTCGGGGGCGATCATCTCGCACCGGGATTTGCCGGCGCTGTTCCACGATTTGGCCCGTCAGCTCGCTGCGGTCGTGCAATTTGATGCCCTGGCCATAGTGCTGCATGATGCCACGTCGAACACGATGCGCCTGCATGCCCTTGAGACCGAGGAAGCGATCCCCTCACGTTTCGAGATTGTCTTAAGTCCGGAGGACGATCCTGCAGGGTTGGTCTGGCAGACCCAGCAGCCACTCATCACTTCGAACGTGGAGGAACTTAAGCGCTGGCCGCAGTTTCTAGAGCGTGTGCAGCAGTACGGTGTGCAAAGCTATTGCTGGCTACCGCTGACCACGGCCCGGCAGCGGCTGGGCGCGCTGGTGTTCACGTCGAAGCAGCCGGCGACTTATGACGGATCAGACGTACACTTCCTTCAACTCGTAGCGAACCAAGTAGCCGTCGCCGTCGACAATGCGCTGGCTTTTGAAGAGATCGAGGCACTGCGGGACCAGCTCGCCAAGGAAAAGGCATATTTGGAGGAGGAGGTTCGCACCGAGCACCGTTTCGGCGACATCATCGGAGAAAACGCGGCGCTGCGCGCTATTCTCAAACAGGTGGAAACGGTCGCTCCCACAGACTCCACCGTGCTGGTCCTCGGAGAAACCGGCACCGGGAAGGAACTGATTGCCCGGGCCGTTCACGATCTGAGCCCACGCAAAGACCGCACCTTCGTCAAGCTGAATTGCGCGGCGATTCCCACTGGGCTACTCGAAAGCGAGTTGTTCGGACATGAAAAAGGCGCCTTCACCGGCGCCTTAAGCCAGCGAATTGGACGCTTTGAGTTGGCGCATGGGGGGACGCTGTTTCTTGATGAGGTGGGCGACATCCCGTTGGAACTCCAGCCCAAGCTTCTGCGCGTTCTGCAGGAGCATGAGTTCGAGCGCCTTGGCGGCGCGAAGACGATTCGGGCAGACGTGCGTGTCGTCGCCGCCACGCATCGCGACCTCGCGGAGATGATCTCCAAGAGTCGATTCCGGAGCGATTTGTACTACCGCTTAAACGTCTTCCCGATCGCGCTGCCGTCCTTGCGTGAGCGCCCGGATGACATCCCGCGTCTCGTTCGCCATTTCACACAGAGCTTCGCCCGGCGCATGGGCCGGCGGATTGAAACCATCCCGACCGAGGTGATGAATGCGCTGGTCCACTACCCGTGGCCCGGCAACGTACGCGAGCTGCAGAACGTCATGGAGCGGGCGGTGATCCTTACTCATGGACCGACGCTCCAGGTATCCGCTACCGACCTGCAATTGCCGATCGAGTCGGCGACGGCACCGACAACCTCTGCTTCCGTAACGCTTACCGACGCGGAGCGGGAACACATCCTTCGGGCGCTTCAGGACACCAATTGGGTCCTTGGCGGCCCCGAAGGGGCTGCCGCACGCCTCGGAATGAAGCGCTCTACGCTGCATTGGAAGATGAAGAAGCTCGGCATTACACGCCCCAATTAGCGCGCCGACCTGCTGGCGCAGGCGCCAAGCCGCCGGCGCCAGGCCGATCGCGCGACCCATGTTTCTCAAGCTCACAGCAAATCTTTAGTCCTTTCTCCAGCGTTAGTTAGGAAACGGACGGCCGCGATTTCATTCGTGGCACAGGCGTTGCTTTTATCCCACGGAGACGAAAGGAAAACAAGTTCGGCGTGAAATCTCTATCACGCGTTTCCAAAGGAGAAAACCATGGTAGCAAACAGACATTCGATGGTATTGAGTTCAGCCAGCGTGTTGCTGGTCTGGGTCTGCGGTTGCGGCACATTCTTCTCGGATTCGGTGCTGACCGGCACGTGGGATCTTCAAGTGAGCAACCCGATTCCACCGTTGACCGGAGTTGTGGTCACTTTCGGACGCGATGGCAAGGTGTCAGAGGTCTCGTATTACTTCAGCGACCTGGCCACAGTGACGTGGAACAGCCCGACGAACGAAGTCAGTGTTGACGGAGATCAGATCCAGCTTTCGGTCATGCAATTTGGGCAGGGCTTCACATTCAACGGCACCCTGAACTCAGAGACCGCTCCTACCAGCGCCTCCGGCAAACTAAATCTGGATTTCAGTTTTGCCAACGTCGACCTGTCGGTGGCGGGGGGCGATGCGACGCTCGTGAAGCAATAGGCGAAAGGACTTTGGCGGACGGCGAGCTACTGCCAATCTTTCAGCAAGGTGAATCCAATGTTGCGAATCACGGCAAATGACAACCCGCGGGTTCTTACCTTCCGACTTGAAGGAAGATTGGAAGGGCCGTGGGTGCGCGAACTGGAACAGTGCTGGCGCAGATTGCTCAACGGCGAGAACAGGCCAACGGTTTGCGTCGACCTCACCGGCGTGACGTACATCGACGCCGCGGGCAAGGCCTGGTTGGCCCAGATGTTCGAGCAAGGGGCCGAACTAATCGCCGACGACTGTGCGACGAAGGCCGTGGTGGCCGAAATCGGGGGCGAACAAGCAACGGTCGATTGGACAGACGAAAGGGATTCAAGATGACACTGCACCACTTCAATCGAATTCGACGGAACAATGGCGGTCAAGTCGTTCGTGAGATGCTGGACATCGAAGCAATCGAAGCAGCCAAGGCCGAACCGTCGGACGCGGAGATCCGAATGCGCGCATTCGAGATCTATCTCAGCCGCAACGGCGCTCCGGGCAATGCTGAGGTGGACTGGCTGCAAGCGGAGTGTGAATTACGGGCGAGCACGCTGACCGCACCCCAGATCAATGACGCTGACTAGATCGGAAGGCACTTAATCAAACGTGAGAGCAAGCCAATGGCTCCGGAATCATCAGACCAGATTCGTCAACTGAGTGATGAGCTCCGACAAGCGCGCGAGGAACTGAAGCGCTGCGGCGAATTGCTTCTGACCATCCAGAAATCCATCCTGCCGCAACAGTTGCCCGCGGTCCCGAGCCTCGATCTGGCCGTGCACTTCGCGGACGCCGGTGGCGTGGGCGGAGATTTCTACGATGTGCATCCCATTGGACGCGACCGCTGGGCGATTGTCATCGCCGATGTGGCCGGACACGGTCTGGCGGCTGCCGCCCTATTAGGCTTGGTGCATGCTCTGGGAAGCGCCGTAAGAGGGCGCGAGCCAGCGCCCTCGCCGGGATCAAGTCTTTCCCTTGTTAACCGATTGCTGGCGCAATACCTGGGAGAGAGCGGACAGTTCGTCACCGCATTTGTTGGACAGTACGACGCGCGAACTGACGTACTGACCTATGCGTCAGCCGGTCACCCGTACCCGCGACTCATTCGCGGAGATTCATTGCTGCGCCTCGATGCCGCCACGGCAATGCCCTTGGGTATTTCCGCAGCGAGTGTTTACGAGGAGGCGTCTGTGCAGCTACAGCCTGGCGATCGCCTGGTACTGTTTACCGACGGAATCACCGAGAGCCCTGACGAGGCGCATGAACTCTTTGGCGACGAGCGCCTCGAAGCGGTCGCCAGCGCCACGTCAAATACAGCCGCCGAATTGCTGGACCGCATTGTTAATTCTGTCCGGACCCTCCGAGGAGGAAGTCCTGCGATCGACGATGAAACGTGCCTCGTCGCGCTGGTGAAGCCAGTTCCTACCGCTACTCCAGAGCCCTGAAAGTGAGGAAGTCCGATGCATATCAACCGTATTTCAGTCAGAAATGTTCGTCCGCTTTCAGCTCTTTGCTGCACCCTGCATGTTGCAGTCCTTGCGGGACTCATGTGGTCCGCCGGCTGCAGCCCCAGGGAGGAAGCCCGTCAACCGCCGCCAACCGTTAACGTCAGCCTTCCAATCGAGCGCGAAGTCACCGACTACGCGGAATTTACCGCTCGAGTGGCGGCGGTCGACTCCACCGATGTGCGTGCGCGCGTGAGTGGCCAGATTGTAGCTGTTCCGTTTGAGGCTGGAGCATTGGTCCGGCAGGGCGACGTACTGGTGGAGCTAGACGTGCGCCCGTTCCAAGCCGAACTCGACGCCCGCATCGCCGAGGCCGCACGCGCGGCCGCCCGGCTCAGCCTGGCGCAGATCGAGTATGGACGAATCGAGCGAATACCTACGGAAGCACGGACTAATTTTGAGCTCGACACGGCCGCGGCACGGCTCGACGAGACCAAAGCTGCGCTGGCGACCGCCAAAGCCGCGGTGGAATCCGCCCGTTTGAACGTAGAGTGGTGCCGCGTCGTCGCGCCGATCTCGGGGCGGATCAGCTACAAGCATGTAACGACCGGCAACCTCGTCACGGGCGGAATCGGCAGCGGCACGCTCTTGACCACCATTGTTTCCGTAGACCCGATGTATGCTAACTTCAATGTCGATGAGCTGACCGTCCAGCGCATTCAAAAACTGATCCGGGAGGGCAAGCTCGAGTCAAACGAGAAAGCGAACATCCCGGTTTGGCTGGGCCTTGCAGCTGAGGACGGTTTCCCGCACCACGGCACCATCAACTTTGTGGACAACCAGGTTAATCCCAGGACCGGCACGCTACGCGTCCGGGGCGTATTCCCGAACTTGGATGGCGCACTGTCGCCAGGCTATTTCGCGAGGGTCAAAGTGGCGGTCTCCGCGCACCATAACGCCGTGCTCGTTTCCGATCGCGCGCTCGACACCGACCAGGGGCAGAAAATCCTCTACGTCGTGGGCGAAGACAACAAGGTTGCCGTCCGCCCCGTTCGCGTCGGAGCGCTTCACGACGGCTTGCGCGAAATCACCGTCGGCCTGAAGCCCGGTGAGCGAGTGATCGTCAACGGCCTGCAGCAGGTCCGGCCAGGCATCGCTGTCGAGCCGACTTTGGTAGACATGCCGGCCCCGGTAGCCCATAAGGAAAACGCAACAAGCGGATCGGCGATGGCTTCTTCCAGCCCCTGAACCGCGATCACGACGACCGACCCCTCGCCCCCTGTTCCACCTTGGCGGAGAGCAGCGAGGCAGAGAAGGAGAACTACAATGCTCGCCCGTTTCTGCATAAACCGTCCAGTCCTGGCCTGCGTGGTCTCGATCGTGATCGTCCTTCTCGGGGCTATCGCGGCAGGCCTATTGCCCATCGCGGAGTACCCCGACGTCACGCCGCCGATGATCCGCGTCACCGCGTATTACCCTGGCGCCAACGCACAAGTTGTGGCTGACACGGTCGCGGCACCGATTGAGCAGCAAGTGAATGGCGTTGAGCGAATGATGTACATGTCGTCGCAGAGCAACAACGACGGCTCGTACACGCTGGATGTGACGTTTGAGATCGGCACCGACATCAACATGGCGCAGGTGTTGGTGCAGAACCGCGTCGCCATCGCCCAGCCCTCGCTGCCCGAAGTGGTCAGGAACATCGGCGTGACCACCAAGAAACAGGCTGCGGACATCCTGCTCGCCATCAGCCTTTACTCTGCGGACAACCCGGAAACCGGCCTGCCTTACTACGACCAGCTCTACCTTAGCAACTACGCAACCATCCAGCTCAAGGACGCGATCGGGCGCATCGAGGGCGTTGGCGACGCGTTTATCATGGGTCAGCAAGACTACAGCCTGCGCGTCTGGCTGTATCCGGACCAGCTCCAGGCGCGGGGTATGACGGTTGGAGACGTGATCCGAGTGTTGCGTGAGCAGAACGTGCAGGTGGCCGCGGGACGGATCGGCCAGCCACCGGTGCCCGCAGGCCAGGACTTTCAGTTCACGCTCAGCACACTCGGCCGACTGATTGAACCAGAGCAGTTTGCCGACATTGTGCTCAAGACGGACTCCAAGGGAGAGATAACCTACCTCCGAGACGTCGCCCGAACCGAATTGGGCGCGCGGAGCGAGGACCTGATGGCGCGGCTGGACCGCCGCCCGTCTTCAGGCCTGGCCATCTACCTGCTGCCCGGCGCGAACGCGCTGGACACCGCCGACCAGATCAAGGCCAAGATGCGGGAACTGGAGACGCGATTCCCTGCCGGCCTTAAGTACAACATCGTTTACGACACGACGCCCTTCGTCCGCGAGTCCGTCAGTCAAGTGTTCCACACCCTGATCGAGGCCATCATCCTCGTGACGGTGGTTGTGCTTCTGTTTCTCCAAGACTGGAAATCCGTGCTCTTGCCCATGATCGGCGTGATCGTATCGCTGGTCGGCACGTTTGCCGTCATGAGCGTGATGGGCTTCACGCTCAACAATCTGACTCTGTTCGGGCTGGTACTCGCGATCGGCATCGTCGTGGACGACGCCATCGTCGTGCTGGAGAACATCGAGCGGCACCTCGAGATGGGCAAGCCCGTTCGCGAAGCCACGATCGACGCGATGAAGGAGATCACCGGGCCGATCCTGGCCATCACCCTCGTCCTTAGCTCGGTGCTTCTGCCCAGCGCGTTCCTCAGCGGGCTGGTCGGCCAGTTCTTCCGACAGTTTGCCGTTACCATCTCGGTGTCCATGATCATCTCGGCGATCAACGCCATGACCATGACACCTGCGTTGGCCGTGTTGTTCTTCCGCAACCGCAAGCCCGGACATCACGGGGACGAGGGCAAGGAGGCATTGCCGTGGTGGAGCTTCGCTCTGTTCGGCGGGTTGGCGTCAATGTGGCTGCTCGCGCCGGTCTTAGGCCCGTGGCTTGGCCTGCCAACAGGTGAGCACGACGGCGAGGCGGCGCCCGGTGGCTTGAGTACAAGTGTGCAATCCTTCGGCGCGCACCTGCTCTTCTTCCTCCCCGGCGCCGTCGCCGGTGGCATGATCGGTCGACTGCTGATCCCCCCGGTGAACTGGGTGCTAAGTCGTGTCTTCCGCGGTTTCAACTGGCTCTTCGAGCGGACGACGCAGGCCTATGGCGCGGGCGTGGGCTGGTGCCTTCGCCTCAGCGCTGTCGTGCTCCTGATCTACGTCGGGATGATCGGCCTGACCGGCTTCGGCTTCAGCCGCATCCCCACCGGGTTCATCCCCATACAGGACAAGGGCTATCTGGTGACGAACATCGTGTTGCCCGACTCGGCATCGCTGGAGCGCACGCTTGCAGTTACCGATGCGGTCGAGCGGATCGCGCTGGAGACGCCGGGCGTCGCCCACACGCTGTCACTGCCGGGCATGTCGTACGTCCTGAACGCCAACAGCTCTAACTACAGCAACGTCTTCGTCATCCTCAAGCCGTTCGAAGAGCGCCTTGACAAGGAGTTTGGCGCTGAGGTCGTTGCGGCCCGGATCCGCGAGCGCCTTTCACGTGAGGTGCTGGAGGCGCAGGTGCTAGTCTTCGGGGCACCGCCAATCTCGGGCCTTGGAAAATCTGCCGGCTTCAAGTTGATGGTGGAAGGCATCGGCGACGTGAACTTCCAAGAGCTTCAGGCCCGTGCCGACGATCTGGCCGCCAAGGGCAACCAACAGCCCGGCCTCGTCGGTCTGTTTAACGGCTTCCGCGCCAGTACGCCCCAACTCTACGTGGACATCGACCGCGAGAAGGTCAAATCGATGGGCGTGCCACTCACCGATGTGTTCGACGCGCTCCAGGCATACCTGGGCAGTTACTACGTCAACGACTTCAACCGATTCGGTCGCACCTGGCAGGTGAATGTGCAGGCCGACGCGGCGTACCGCACCGATGCGGAAATCCTCCGGCAGTTCAAGGTTCGCAATGCCGAAGGCGAGATGGTGCCATTGGGCGCACTGGCCGAGGTGCGCGATTCCACGGGGCCGGTTCAGGTCACGCGCTACAACATGTTCCCCGCCGCCGCGATCACCGGAACCCCGCTGCCCGGAACAAGTATGGGCGACGCGCTGGCAGCGATGGAGCGACTCAGCCGAGACCTGCCGCGCAACATGGCCACTGAATGGACCGAAGTGAGCTACCTCCAGAAGGAGGCAAGCAAGCTCGAGCAGTTCCGCGACTTGCAGAAAAACCCCTTCAGCGCATTTGCGCTGGGCGTGATGCTTGTCTACTTCGTGCTGGCCGGCCTATACGAGGGGTGGTCGCTGCCGTGGGCGGTGATTCTCGTTGTGCCCATGTGCCTGCTCAGCGCGCTGGCGGGACTGTTCCTTGCCGGCATGGACGTCAACATCTTCGTACAGGTCGGCTTCGTGGTGCTTGTCGGCCTGGCGGCCAAGAACGCAATCCTGATTGTCGAGTTCGCCCGCGATCAGCAAGACCAGGGCGCAAGCCGATTCGACGCAACCGTCGAGTCTGCCCGCGTGCGTCTGCGGCCGATCCTCATGACCAGCTTCGCGTTCATCCTCGGCGTATTCCCGCTGGTGATCGCGCACGGCGCTGGCGCCGAGATGCGGCAGACGCTGGGAATGGCCGTGTTCGCCGGCATGATCGGCGTCACCCTGTTCGGCATCTTCCTTACGCCCGTGTTCTATTACGTCATCCGCGGGTTCGTTCGAACGCAACAGCGATACAACGAACTGGATGAGTTACAAGTGGCCGTTCAATGATTTCGCTCCTGAGAAAACTGCCGTCAAAACGCATCACACGACGGCAAAAACGTGGAGGAACAGGACATCGGCGAGACGCGCGAAGTCGTTGTCGCGCTTGAAGGTACTGCGACAAATTCAGCACGCGATAGAGTTTGAGAAAACGAGCAAGATTGATTCTCTCCCTCTCCGTTGAAGCAGTTCGATATCCGCGGATCGGTTTGCGTGAGGACGCGGATGATCCGCGCGGGGATTCTCTGCGGTTTTCGCCTCCGCCCGTTGCACGCCACAGGCGGTCGCCGCACGGACGCCATGACTGATTCCACGCGCCCGTTACGGCTTCAACACCGCTGCCATCGGACTGTCGATACTCACTGCTTCGAGACGCCGATCGCATCGAGCTTCGCTCGAAACTCGGGCCGCAGCGTCAGATTCTTCTTCCTGGCAAACAGCTCAATATCTTTGGAGTCAATGACGCCGTCATTCGTGAGATCGGCAAGACCGGCTTGTGGAATGAGACGAAGCGCATCGGTCGTCCGGATGCTTCGATTCGGCGACCTTGAAGGCAATGGTCGGCTCGTCCCGCCGATCTCGATTCCTTCGTCCGGAACCGACGGCGGTAGTCCGATGCCGCCGCCGCAACCTGGAAGCGGATCGCTCGTCAGGAAGTAGTTGATCTGAATCGCCTGGAAATCCGCTGTGTTCTGTTTTCCGTCGCCGGTCACATCCGCGCCATAATCGCAGTCCTCGGAAGAACCGGTCTGGCAATCTGTGACATTGGAATCCCATCTCGAAGCCAGAATCGCGAAATCCAATATGTCGATGATCCCGTCCTGCGGCATCAGTTGCGTCCGAAGATCCCCGCTGACCAACGACACCGTCGCCTCGGCGATGCTGGATGGTGCGATCGTAATAGCGGCCATTTTCCGAAGCGTATGCCCCGTCTGCACACTCAACCAGGTGGTATTCGGATGAACCCCGGTCAACCGTACCGTGGATGCGCCGATCGCGCCGGCAGCGTCATAGTCGACATCGACCACACGCACGTCGGCGACCAATCCCGTATCGCACCTGTAGAACGTGAAGATCGTTTCGCGCGTCACACCGACGATCGCCGGCGGGTTCATGCTCAATCCGGGAATCTCCACGGTGATGTCCGCGCAATACGTTGTCGATACACTCGCGAAATCAGCGGCGGCGCAGCCGACCGAATCAGAAACGATCACGCCGATGTCCACTCCCGTCGATGAGTTGGCCGTGAAAGTGATTGAGCGGGTGCCCTGTCCCGCATCAATCGTGCCGCCGAGAATGCTCCAGTCGTAGGTCGCACCGATGCCGGCATCAGCGACGGCGGCACTCGCGCTCGTGCCAACACACATTGTCAAGCCCACCGAGATCGCCGCATCCGGCGGCGCGATTGGGGTGTTTACGCAAGTGTTGTTTTCGCATGTGTCGATCGTGCATGGATTGCTGTCATCGCACTCCCCGTTTGACAGGCACTCAAGGCACAGATCGTTGATCTCATCGCAATGCGCAAGATCGACGCACGCATCGGCGCCGTCAACACAAACGCCGGCTTGGCATGTCTCAACGCCGTCACAAAACTCGCCGTTGGAACAGGCCGTGCCGTCAGCAACAGGTGTATTCACGCAGACACCGTTATCGCAAACATCCACGGTGCAGGGATTGCCATCATCGCAGTCGCCGGCGCCGAGGCAGCAGTTCGGAATCGGCGTGTGCACGCATCCGCCGCCGCCGAAAGCCGGAAGGTCATTCACAACCCAGGTCGGCCCGGAGGTCAGCGTGCCGTTCTCAGCCAGAGTCGTCGAATCGGCGACAACCGTGCCTGTGCCCTCATTCAGTCCCCATCGGCCGAGCAGACCGGGAGCCGTCTCGATTTCGACGTTCATCGCGCCCTGAATTTCGGACGCGCTCCGCGCGTAGTTCCAGACTCGTACCTCGTCAATGAGCCCGCCAAAAAATCCGGCCGGTACGCCGGTGGAATTCAGTCCGGTTGCAATGGAGAAATGCTGGATGCTCTGGGATTCGGGTATTGCACTCGGATTGATTGAGCAGTTCGTATTACACGACGTGCAGGAACTGGTGCTGCACAGTGTTTCAGCGACGCCGTCGAGATACAGGGTCCACGTGACAGCGCCGCCCGCCGGATCGAACGTCAACGCGGCATGGTGCCAGACGTTTTGAGTGATCGTCGTCGAACCGGCAACCGGGTGATTCAGGCCGGCGGCGGAATCTTCGTAGTCGGCGACCAGCCTGTTGTTCCCAATGCCAAGGAAATAATTGCAGTTGAGATTGGCCGGCGAGTCCTGCTCTGAGCGCCCTTTGGCGACGAGCGGAATGACATTGTCCAGTCCGCCCGAGCCGGTCGACGCCGTGGCGGATCCCCCAGTCCACTTAAACCAGCATTCGACCGTGAATGCTGTTGTCCCCAGTCCGGATGCCACGCCCATCGTCACATAGTCGTTGACGCCGTCAAACGACAGTGCCGCAATATTCGGCAGACTGCAATCGTCGATCGTACAAGGGTTGCCGTCGTCACAGTCGGACGAATCGTTGC
This sequence comes from Phycisphaerae bacterium, assembly GCA_019636475.1. Classification (NCBI taxonomy): domain Bacteria; kingdom Pseudomonadati; phylum Planctomycetota; class Phycisphaerae; species Phycisphaerae bacterium. The sequence goes on along the minus strand of JAHBXN010000013.1, from coordinate 59,694 downwards.
AGCAGTCCTCGATCGCCGTGCCGGCACAGGCGCCCTCCGAGCAGGTATCATCCTCTGTACACGCATCACCGTCGTCACAGGTTGCCGAGTTGGGCGCAAAAACGCACTCATTGTCCACGCAACTGTCGTCGGTACACGGATTCCCGTCGTCGCACTGTCCGGCATTGATGCAGCAACCCGGAATCGGAGTGAAGACACACGATCCGCCCTCGCAGGTGTCAACCGTACATGGGTTGCCGTCGTCGCAATCGGAAGCGTCGTCACATCCGATCGTGTAGAGATAGGTCACGCTGAGCAGCGGCCGGTTGGATGACGGCGAAGCCTCCGCCGAACCAAACTGCAACGAATCGTCCGCGGCCGGCGGCAGCCATGCCCATCCGAAATTGGTTGCCGGCTGATCCGACCAGGCCTGAAGACTGTTGGTGACGGTCACGACCTGGGTACCCGTCGGAACAACCGTCAGTGTCACATCGGGCGTATCCAGCGCTTCGACATTGTCAGCCTGAACGCCGCCGACCAGTGAGTTCCACGTGTCAGTCGATGACCATGTCTGCAACATTCGATGCAACCGCGCGCCGACCTGCGTTTCATTCGTCACGTTAATTGTGAGCGTGGCGGATTGGATCGTCGCGCCCGGCGGAATCTGGCCAGTACCAAATCCAAAAATGTCGTCGAAACGCATCAAAGTTTGAGTGAGAGGCGAAAGATCAACAATCAACGGCGTCGCCGCAGATCGATTCGTATTCGGATTGGCCGGTTCGATATAGGTATCAATCGCGCCGGCATAACCGTTCACGCCCTGCCGGAATGTCACGACGATCGGCACGACTTCGCAGAGTCCTGTCCCCGGATTGCAGGCCTGGCCGATGCCGCAGTCCACCGGCGTAAAGACACACGATCCACCCTCGCACGTGTCAATCGTACATGGGTCGCCATCGTCGCAATCGGAAACATCGGCACAGCAATTCGGAATCGGCGCGTTGACGCAGCCGCCCGCCCCAAGATAGACAACACCGGTGGTGAGCCAGGAGGCGCCTCCGGTCAACACGCCGTGATTACCGTTGACGGAATCAGATGCCGTCGTACCCGCGCCCTCGTTGAGTCCCCATCGTGCGGCCAGGCCGGCAGCAGAAGTGATCTGAATGTTCATACCGGCCTGAATTTCGGCTTGTGACCGGGCCGTACTCCAGAGACGCACCTCGTCGAGCGCGCCGTTGAAGTAAGCGTTGAGAGCGCCGGTATCCGCACGGGTCGCGCCGATGACACTGGCGTCGCTGCTGGAAACCGGATTGTTTCCCCATGCCGTTGCACTGACATCGCTCACGAGATTCCCGTTCACGTAAAGCCGCAGTCGTTGGGCCCCCGGGGTCCGGTCGGCCACCGCGGCAAAATGAGACCACTGATTCAGCGGAATCGCAATGCCCGTCGCGGTGTCAACCTGGGTCGACGCGGTCGTCGTCTCAACAGAGGCAGCAATGGTGTTGGTATTCGCAAGCAGTTGAACGATGGCCTGCGAATAGGCGCCGGTGCGCCCCAGCCGGAACAGGCTGACACTCGTTCCGCCTGCGTTCGCTGCCGGGCGAACCCAGCCCTCGATTGTGAAACTGTCGGTGCCGAAATTGGTCACGGCCGCACCCGTACCGACATTCACATATTGGCCGGTCCCCGACAGAGTCAGTGCCGCAAGATTGGCGGGCTGACACGAATCATTGGTACAGGGATCACCGTCGTCGCAATCGATTGGTTCGTGAGTGCATCCGACCTCCGGATCGCAGTCGTCAACGGTGCAGGCGTCACCGTCGTCACAGGATGCCGGCGCATATTGACAACCAAGTTGCGCATCGCACGTGTCAACGGTGCACGGGTTCGAGTCATCACAATCGACCGGCGTATGCACACACAGGTAATCAACGCACGCATCGTCCGTGCAGGCGCTGCCGTCATCACACGCTAGGTCGGAAAGGCAGGGTGGCGCCGGCTGATAGCTCACGGTCAACTTCGGACGCAGGGACTGCGTCGCTGCCTCCGCGGACGAAAAGGCCCAGCCATCCGTATTGGCACAGAAAATGGCCCAGCCATAGCGACTGGCACCGCCCTGCCACGCCACGAGATCGGCAGTCACATCGACATTTGTTAAACCCGTGCCCGTAAACGCTGATGTGGAATCCGCGGCCGCCCGGGCTTCGACATCGTCAGCCTGAATACCGTTCACGCGCGAGTTCCATGTGTCCGAAGCCTCCCATGTCTGCAACATGCGATGGAACGATCGCAAATCAACGCTTGCGTTCGTCACGTTCACGGTCAGCACGGCCGACGTAATCGTCGCGCCAGGCGGAATCTGGTTCGCATCGGTGCCGAAGATGTTGTTGAATCGGATCAGGCCGTGCTTGGCATCGGCGGGCGTGCCGCCGGGTGCATCGACCTGAACTTCAACGGCCGCGCCAAGATTGGTGTTGGCGCTGCCGGCATGAAGGTAAGTGTCCACCGTTCCGGCATAGCCGTTTACATCGCCGTTCTGGAAACTGATCGTCGCCGGAGGAAAGACGCAGTCACCGGTCAGCCCATCACAGAACTGCCCAGGCGGACACGTCACAGGAGTTCCGGCACAAGCGCCGTCAGCGCAAGTATCGTCTGTCGTGCAGGCATCGCCATCGTCACATGCTCCGGTGTGATTGATGTGAATGCAGGCGCCGTCGTCGCAGATGTCGTCAGTGCAGGAATTGCCGTCGTCGCATTCGCTGTTGTTCGTGCAGGTGGTCGTGAAACTCCAGACCGGCCCCGTGACGGTGTTCAATCCATCCGTCACGGAGGCATACCATTCATAGGTCTTGTTGGCATCAAGGCCGGACCAGACGACGCTCGCGTTCGATTCATCGGACACATTGTTGTGCGCGCCGATCAATACGAAGGGCGCCGCGCCGCCACCCATGTCATAACTGATGGTGAACTGGCTGTCGGCGTCAGTCTCGAACTCACCCGCGCCGCCGTTGCGCGTGGGTGAAAAGGTCTTGACACGAATTTCGTTGTTGGCCGGTGAAAACTCAATAATCCGCAGAAACCCGTCTCCGCCATTTGATCGGCTCTGATAATCAGCAAGTAGCGTATGAATCGTATTCCCGTTGAATGTGTCCTGTCGCCGGCCCTCACCGGGAACGTGACCACAAAGCATGAGAAATAGATTGGAATTTCCCTTCAGTGCGTCGTAAACAGCCTGGCCCTGATTGGCAAAGGCGCCGGGATTGCCCGTGCCTATCAGCGTGTGCGCATAAACGATCGCCCGGCGATTGCTGTGGGTCTGCAACAGACTATTCGCCCAGGCCAGCACCGCCGTGCGCGTCGCGTTGTTCGTGTCATCCCATTCGAAGGCGATGGCGATGAAGTCCATCCCACCCGCGGAAAAAAGATCGAAGTGATTGTCATTGTTATTCGGGTAGGTGGCCGGCGCGCCGAAGTCATACCGACCACCGTAATAGGATCGGCCGTTGAAACGCGACAGTCCGAAGAAATTGTTGTAACTGGATGTGGTGGCGCCCTCGTCGCCGCCGCTTCTGGCCACGCCCATCGGCGTCTGATCGTGATTCCCCACTGCAATACCATACGGAATGCCGTCCGGCAGCAGCGTGGTCAGCGGATTCTCAAGCAGAGACAGAGCGGCGTCCGCAATTGTCCACTCCGAGTCCGGGTCGCCGCCTCCGTTCCCGTCATTGCCATGCTCCACACAATCCCCGAGGTGCGCGACATAGACGATATTCTTCGATACGCGATTGTTCACGATCCATTGGGTCTGACCATTGTAGATCGCTGGACCGGACGGCGTGACCGTCGGACATCCGGAACCGTTGTTGCACGCATAAAACTGCGTATCGGGCAATGCGATGATCGTGAAATCCTCGCCGACGGGACCGGCCGCCTCACGACCATAAAAGGTCACGTCCATTGCACCGTCTTCCGGATCGTCCACGGTGACGCTCAGCGTCGGCGAAGTCGAGATACCGACGGCCTGGTCGGCCGGGCTGACGAGCACTGGCGTTGCCGGCGGAAAGTCAGGCGTGGACAGATAGGTCACTGACAGTCGCGGGCGATTGCCGGACGCACCCTCGGAAGAGTCGAAAACAAGACCGTCGGTACCGCCCGGCAGCCAGGCCCATCCAAGATTCGCGGAAGGGTTGGCATGCCAAGTTAGCAGGCTGCTGGTGACGTTCGCGCTTCGAGCCTGATTAACCGCAGTACCGAATGCCGCGAGCGTGACATCCGCCGTGGCCGCGGCCTCCGTGCCGTTTGCCTGCACGCCGTTTGTGAAACTGTTCCATGTCGCAGCCGACGTCCAATTCTGAAGCATCCGATGCAGAGTCGTCTGATTGGCCGTGATATTGGTGACGAATACGGTGAGATTGGCGGACTGAATCAGCGCGCCCGGCGGAATCTGACCCGCATTTTCTCCGAAGATGCTGTCGAACCGAATCAGCGCATGACGTTCGTTGGTCGCTCCATCCGCCCCGCCGTCCACCGTCAGACTGGTTACGCCGTCCTGCGCGGTGCCTGGCGCATTTGCGTTCAGCGTGGTGTCAACCACACCGGCATACCCGTTCACGCCCTGTCGGAATGTGACGGTCACTTCCCCGGCGGCCGCCAATGCCGGCGCGGCATTCGCACCCGAAACCCATGTCGGCGAACCCACGAGCGTACCGTTTTCCGGAGAACCCGTGGAATCAAACACGTCCAAACCCGCGCCTTCATTCAACCCCCATCGAGCCACGAGGCCGCTGCCACTGGTAACGGGAAAGTTCATCGTGGCCTGAATTTCCGCCTGCGTCCTCGCCACATTCCAGAATCGGGCCTCATCGATCACGCCCTGGAAGAAACCCGCCGTGGTCGTTCCGTTCGAGCGCAAAGTCGTTGCCAGGGCGAAATGCTGAATACTTGCAGACTCTGGCTGAACTCCGGTGAAGGTCTGTGTCGCTTCCACGGCACCATTAAGATAAAGCGTGACCGTGGTATCGCCTCCGGCGAAACTGGAGACCAGCGCCGCGTGATACCATGTTCCCGCCACAATCGGCGTAGTGCCGACAAGGGGGTGATTCACGCCGCCGTTCGTGTCCTCGAAATCCGCCGCAAGAAAGTAATTCGGCGTGTTGAAGCTCAGCACGAGCATGTAGTTCGCATTGACGTTTGCAGGCGCCTCTGCCTCTGGCGCGCCCTTTGTCACCAGTGGGACCGCGTTGGGCAGACCACCGGTGCCGCTGGAAACGGCAGTCCCGGCCCCGTCTCGTCGAAACCAGCACTCGACCGTGAAGTTGGTGCCGTTGAGCGTCGAGGACGATCCCATTGTGGCATACTGACTGGTTCCGTTGAACTGTAGCGCGGACTGGGCCATCGCCTGCGCCGCGACGCACCCAAACACGAAACTGCATACAATCGTTCGCACGCCTGTCGATTTCATCATCGTTCCGCTTTCTCTGATTTTCACGATTGCCCGAATAAAGGCACTCGATGGCGACGCGCGCTTACGATCTCGGCGCGCGATACCGAGCCTTTCCCCCGCACGACGAATCGTGCACTATTCCGAACCGCCCAGTCAGCGGTTCGCCTCCCGATTGCCTGTCGCGATTCCACCGGCACGCGGATCACTGGCAGGGACAAACCTCGGACAACAGGCATTCGACGAACAGCTCGATGTCACCATCGAGACTCAGTTCGCCGTCAAGATTCATATCCGCAGCGCATCGCTCCGCGGCCCCGGCCGAAAACGGATCCACAATGACTTCCACGAACCGCTGAATGTCGGCACCGTCCCGGAGGGCGTCCCCATTCATATCCGCCTTCGACACCCCATCGATCAGGATCGGCAGGCTCGCATACTCCCGCGGATAGACCGTGGTATTGTCCGAAGACAGCGTCAACTTCGTGTGGAACGGCGCCTGCCCCTGACGGAAACTGATCGCCGTTGTTCCGTTGGAGACCACCGGAAATGTCAGTCTCGCCACAACTGAATCGGTCGAGGCGGACGAACCAAGCAGCACGCAACCGAGCGTCAGATCGCCGGGCGCCGATTCAATCGGTGTCACGATCGCGGCATCCCAGGGAGAGCCCGCCCCATCGCCGGCCTGAACGGTCGGCGAACCCAGAATTTCCGGATCAAAGTGAAGCAGCGCCTGCACGCCGTTAATCGGATCATCCAGATCCGAGGCGCGGAGTTGTATCGTGACAGAATCCAATACCCGCACGCATCGCGAACACTCCGACAACTCGAGCGACAACGTCGGGTAGGCCCCGGTGACAATCGACGGGGAATTCACAAAACTCGGGAGAATCACGTCCCCCTCGGCATTCGTGAACTTGGCGATGTGGGCAGTGCAACCGGGAATGAACTCCAGGCGCGTCGGCTCATCAATGGACCCGTCGTCTATCACGACGAAGGACACCCTCGCCGCGGTCGAAGCGCTCGCGGTCGATCCGCCACCCAGTGACAAATCGCAGGCATACAATCCAGTCCCTGGATTGTCGTTGTCGAGCAGAACCGATGCGCCATCCCAGGGCGAACCCGCGCCGTCGCCGGGCGTCATGCTCAGGAATTGCAGCCTCGCTGGATCGTAATGCAGGGTGAACTGGACGGCCGCAACCGGTTGTCCAAGCCCCGAACTGTCAATCGCGACCTCGACCGTATCGCCGGTATCAGCGAGCAGAACCGCTGAAGGCCCCTGAAGGTCCGTAAGGCGTGCGGTCAGCAGATAGCAGGGTGCAATCGGTGTATGCGTGCACTCGCCGTTATCGCACGCGTCGACCGTGCAGGGATCTTCGTCGTCACACTCGTTCGGCCCCGTGCATGTATCGAAAATGTTCCTGAGCGCGTCGAACGATTGCACCAGAGTTCCGCCGGAATAGATGTTCGGAGATCCGAACGTGCTGGACGAACCATCACGATAATCGGACTGCGGACTGATGAACTGGCTTGGATTCTCTTCGAGCTTGCATACCTCGTCGTTACCAATGCCAGAAACAGGCTGTACCCCTTCACCCGCCGGACCAAATATCACAAAGCCGTTCTGGTCCACAATGGTCAGTTGCCAGTTATCATTGCTGACCGGAAAGTTGTCAGGGGTGATGTAGATTCCGGTTCCGGAATTGTTCGCGCGAACATTGATCCACCAGTCCCCCCCGGCAGGATCGTAACTCACGTCCTCCGGCACATCTTCGGCAACAGTGATAATCGTGCCGCGCCGCAGGTTCGACCAGATCGGGTGTTGCGTGAACGTCAGTACATCCAGCGTCGCAGCGGCGTTGCCGACATTGTCGCGGACCTCAAGCTGCCAGCCGCGAATGTCAAGATTGTCCTGTGTCACGACCAACTCAAACCAGTCACCGCCATTGCCGACGACACGGCCGAAATGGGTGTCGCTCGCATTATCTTTCAGGAATCGGGTACTCGATACGCCGTTGTATTCGTTCAGAATCAGCGCGGAGATTCCCTGAGTGTTCGCGGCGGCGGCCGTCGCACGCGGCAAGCTGTTCTTCTGAGACCCGCCATCCGGAAACTTGCCATAGGAAATGCCGACGATTGCGGCGGGATAGTTCAGGTAGTCAATCAGTATGCCCTCGGGCGAATAGAGACCGATCGCCCCGCCCAAAGGCGACAATGTGAAGTTCGTGTGCAAAGCCCCCTGATCAATGTCGGAGTCCGCCCAGAAAATCAGCCAGCCTTTTCCGCAAACGATCGTCCCCTGCGGGATAGGCCACTTCATCGGATTGGCATAGTTGTCCGAAAGGTAGTAGCCGCCGAGATCGATCGGCTCCAGCGAGCCGTTGTAAATCTCCAGCCAGGGATCGGCTTCGAGTGCCTCATCCACGTGCTCGCCGTCGTTGACGGCCAGTGCTTCGTTGACATAAACGGGCGCGAGCGCTGCGATGCTGCCGGCGGTGCTGTTCGCGGCTCCGGGCGTCCCGCCTGCGACCAGGCTCGCCGCCCAGTTTCCGACCCGGTTGTTGTCCCGCGAGGCGTCGATCAACTCCAATGATGCGCCGCCGCCGTTCGCACCGGCCGGCCATGGCGAGATCGATTCATACTCAACGACGTCCACTTCATTGCCGTTGCGGTCAATGAGTGCAATGCGCTCGCCGGAATCACTCAGGTTGCCGCTGTATTGCGCTGCAACGTACTTTCCGGCACCGTAATGGGTGCGAAAGGTCGGATCGTGCTTGACAAAGAGCGCGTAACCACCCGGAAGAATGACGGTTCCGGGATGAATCGTCAGTGCCAACCCGTCCAGCCGCCAGCCGGAAAGGTCCACGGACTCCGTGGCGGACGGATTATAGAGTTCGACGAACTCGGCCGAATCGCCGCTGGTGGGCTTGTACATGATCTCGTTGATCACGACCTTGGGATTGGGCGACTGCGCGGCTGGAATTTCGCCGGGCACGCGGTGGGTGTTGAGCAGGTGGTTGCGCCGACGGGGCAGATAGTCGTCCGTGATCAAGGCGATGGCCTGCGACAGAGTCTGCTGCTGTCCGTACTGGCCCCATGGACGGAGCACGTCCAGTGCCGCCTCCGGTGCGATCAACGACGACAATTCGGCGATTCGGGTTTCGTAGTAGTCACTCGCCAGTAACTGATCCGCCAGCGTCCGAAGTCGCCGGTAATACATCTGGCGCAGTTCAGGTGTCTCGTGAATGACATCAATCAGCTGATTCCATAGTGCGTCAAACTTCTGATGCTCGCTGTCTCCGAACAGCGGATGACTCGGTGAACGGTTCGGAAGGCCGATGTCGTCATTGTCGGCCCAGATTCCGTCGGTGAGCACCGCGGCGCCGCCCGCGCCGTAGTTACGGCCGAATGTCAGATCATTGTCCCATGCCTGCATGGCCCAACGTCCCGTCCCCTCCGTGTCCCGATAAAGGAAGTAGTTCTTCGCCACTTGATCGTTGTTGTGAATGATCGTGTTGACGGCGATATAGTTCAGCGTTTGGGGCACATCCAGATTATCAAAAAGGAAATTGCGCCGGGTCGGCGTGTTGGGCACATTAATGCCGGTCAAAAAGGCGTGAAGGTCCTCATACCCTTCATACAGTCGCGTATTTTTCTCATATCGCGCGGGCAACTGGCTCAGCGGGCGAAGCCGGCAATCGTCGAACGCTTTGTACCACGCGCCATTCTCATCGATCTGGTTCACCGTCAGATAGTCGTCGTCCATCGCCTGCACAAAGGTATACAATCCAAAGAAGCTGCCGTTCTGCTGAAGCCGAATCGGAAACGCGGAATTCATGGGAGCGCCCGAATCACGGAATGATTCGTATGAGAGAATCTCACGAAGATTGGACTTGTCCGCAAAATTTGATTGAAGATTGAACTGGTCAAATGGAATCGGTATTAACGACGGCTCGCTGAAATCATGCCCCTGCGGCATGTGGAATTTCCAGTGTTTCTTCGGAAACGAGCGAGAGGATTGTCCCCGAACCCGGAATCGAATGTTGTCGTAAAGGCGGCCGTTGAAAAACAGAACAGCCGGTTCGGTCTGATCGGTGAGAAAATGCGAGAGCGCGGCAGCGTAGACGGCCGGATCGACATACCAGTGAAAAATCGGCAACTGGCTCGACAAAGTTGGGTCCGCGACCACGGTGCCATCATAAGTGGCCGTATCGTCGAGCCGCGGATACCGCATCTCGCCATTTGCTCCAACGACGACGATTCGATAGCGCACCAGGGTGTTTGCCGGCTGCCCCGGAATCTCCGCACCGAATCGGCCGTCATCCGCGTCGCCGTCGCCATGCGCGCCGTCATCATGCATCGGGATCGAGACTTCCGCGGCGAACCCCAGCCGATAGAACAGTTGAATCGTCAATCCGTCCTCGACGTCCGCGACGACCTGAATCGCCTGCGAAGGTTGGACATCCTGCGTGTGGCTGACGTTCGAAATCCACGGCGGAAGTCCTGCGGCCGTGACGCTGTTGACCGCCCGCGCCGTGTGACCCGCGACAGCGACGCATGCCGCCCAGTTTCGCGGTGTGTCACCATTGCTCCCCGTGACGATTCGCTCGATGCTGGGGCCTTCACCATCCGCAACGGGCGACCACGGAGGCACGTCGTCGTAGTTCACCTCGTCAACGATTGTCGATGCCGCGTTTCGCAGGACAATCCGTTCGCCGGCATTGCTCAAAGTGCCCGGAAACTCGCCGTCCGCCGGAATGCCGTACTTCACTTGAAACGCGGCTGCGTTTTTGGCAACGACCAGAAAGCCGCCGGCATCGATTGACGTGGCCGCCGAAAAACAGAATCCGACCCCGTCGATGCACCAGCCGCTCAGATCGACGGCCGCTCCATCGGGATTGTGCAACTCTATGAAATCCCATTCGTCGGTGTTGGTCGGCGAATTGGGATGATACATCAACTCATTGATCACGACGTCCGCCGATGCAGGTCGCTCGAATAGCGCGGCACCAAGCGTGAGGATTAGAATGTATACAAGTCTTCTGGTCATAATCGATTTCCATCTCGAACGTACGATGACCCCTCCGGATGTTGATCCGCGCGACACGAATGCAATCTGATCATCGCGAAAACAGGTCATGACACGCCAAGTAGCGCACTGACCATCCCATTCACATCACCAATATCCATCACTCCATTTCCATTGAAGTCGCCGGGGCACACGTCCTCCGCCGCGGTCGATGATCCGAGCACCGCGGGAACGAAGAACTCGATGTCCTCGCCGTCAGCCAAACCGTTTGAGTTCATGTCGCCATCGGGCGCCGAAGCGCAGGCGGAAACGGAAACCGACGCCGATCCCAATGACCCCGTCACGCGCTGACCAACAAAATCGCCGCCGAAAACGACGGTGTGTGTGCTCTGCGGAAACGATGCAAGTATGCTGACCGGCGAAGTCCCCTCCCCGATCACCTGAAATCGAAATGTAGTGACATGCAGACCCGCCGGAGTCGCCAGCGCCGATGTCGAGAAATTCGCCAGCGCGGTGTAGAAAGCATTCCCGTCCAACCAGGTGTTGTTCAGACCGTCCTGATTCGCGTCGCTGAAAAACGTCGATTGCAGCCATGGATAGGGTCCGTTGTTCTGGACGCCAAGTAAAACCAGTATGGCTGGGTCCCATTGAATGATCACGTCGAGCGCGGAAATCGTCTGGTTCACACCGGGCTCAGCAGAGACCGCGTACAGCGGAACAAGAACGATCTCCCCGATCGCGGCCGACTGCGACAGCGGTCGAAATTCGAGATTGACGTCGGCGGCATGCGCCAAACTGGCCGCCGCGACGAGCAGGACTCCAATCAACCGGTACATCCTGAAATGCATAACCATTTCCCCTCCGACCAGCCTGAACAATTCGATTCTACAGGTCCGCAGGACGATCGACGCTCACGTTTCGCCCAATCTCCATTACACTTCCTAAGGAACGCAACTGCACGACTGCGTCAGCAGACAGTTCACGAACAATGCCAGATCATCAGTCATTTCCAGTTCACCATCATGATCCATGTCCGCTGCACAAAAATCACCAGGACTTAGCGATCCAGGATTCAAGATCGCGTTCGTGAACGGCTGAATGTCTCGGCCATCACGCAATCCGTCATTGTTCATGTCTCCGCATCGACTCGGAATAACCGATGCCTGTGTGGAACCCAGGCAGAAGCACTGGCTGGGCGTGCTGATTGAGACAAACAGGACCACCGGCCCAAGAGATGTCGCGCTGTACACGATCGACGATGTACCTTGTCCGGACTGAATCGCGCCGCCCGAAATGGCCCAGATGTACGTGGCGCCGGCTCCGGCATCCGCCACGGACGCAACATTGTATGTTGAGCCTTGGCATACAGACGAATTGGTCGTGATGGTGCAACTCAGTGCGTTTGAGCCGACGATGGTGATATCGTCGGTCGCTGAGCAGCCGTTCGCGTTCGTCACCGTCACCGAATAAAGACCGGGGACAAGCGCCTGAATCGTCTGCGTCGTCGCGCCACCTGGCGACCAGAGATAGCTCGCATAGCCCGGACCGGCATCGAGTATGACCGGCGTACCCGCGCAGTTAATCTCCTCCGAGGATGCCATGATCGTGACCGTTGGGTTCGCGTTCACCGTGATCGTGATGTCGTCCGAGCCCGTGCAGCCGCTGCCATCCGTCACCGTCACCGAGTATGTGCCGCTCGACGTCACCTCGATCGTCTGCGTGATCTCGCCACCCGGAGACCACAGATAGCTCGCATAGCCCGCGCCGGCATCCAGCGTCACCGGCGTCCCGGCGCACACCGTCTCGCCCGGATCCGCCGTGATCGTCGGCGTCGGGCTGGCTGCAATCTGAATGGTCCCAGAATTAATGGTGATCGGCGTGATGGTCAGGCTATCAACCGCGCGGGTCAGTTTCGTTTCAAATGGCGGCGAGGGAGCATCGAATTCGACGAAGGTGCTCCCGGACGAAATCGCATTGAAATGAAGCGTCGCGACGACGGCATCTGACATGGACTGAGAACCGATCAATGTCAGCGCATAAATCACGGAGCCGTTGGAGTCATTGAAGTGCACCGGGGCTGCGCTATCCCAGGGCGAACCCGCGCCGTCGCCGGGAGTAATGCTTGAGAGAAGGAGTTTGTTGGGATCATAATTGAAAAGCGCCTGCACACCGTTTATGGCATCGTTGAGCGCCGATACCTCAAGCGTCACTTCGAAAGACGCCTGCGCCGGCGTGCACAGCGTGGAACCCGGCGCATGAAACGTAAGCGTCGGCGACGAGATCGTGAGGACGCAGGCACTTGAAACGCCGAACGGAATCGGGTCGTTCGTGGAACTCGCAAGTTGCGATCCATTTGATCCATTCAGAGGAAGAACTTCAATCTCGAAAGTGCTCCCGGGCGCGGCGTCCGGCGAAACAGTCAGCGAATACGTCGACAGATACGCCGGCGATCCGCCCACAGTCACCCCCCCCGAGAGCAACGCCGACGCAGCCTTCCGTTCGCCGCAGTTGGTTGTCGGAAATGCGTTGAGCTGGCCGAAGAATATGTAATCGCTACGGCCCGAATCGATGGAAACGCCGCCCGGGCAGGTGACTGAGACGGTGCCGGAGCCGCTCGTGCGCGTGATCGCAATGCGCGTCTGATACGCCCGCACGCCGACTGCGTCTGTCAAGACCAAGTCACACCCAACCGACGAACCGGGTGCAGCGGTCGAACTCGTGAGTTGACAGCTCATCATCGCCGACTGGCCGGCCCGCACCGATTCACCCCAAGCCAATGCAATCAGCATCGCGCTAAGGCCGCCTATCGTTCGCATGCTCGTATTCAACGAAAGACTCCTTGTATTCATACGTTGCCCCACCTGATCGCATCGTTCGATGCGCCGCACGATGATTGGCAAGACAGATCAATTTTCCCTGACGCCCGCGTACAGCATCATGGCGTTATGAGTCGAATCGAATCACCATTCTCCAGTCGTCGCAGTTTCGCCTCGAATTCCGGCAGGATGGGGAGATTATGAATCTCCGCAAATCGCCGGATGTCCCTGGAATCAACCATGCCGTCACCCGTGATGTCGGCCGATACCGCATCCGGCGCGATCGCCGAAAGCCGTCGAACGCTGACCTCTTTCTTGCCGCGTTTGATCGGTATTCCAGGCTTCGTCGGCACATCGGGAAGGCCAATGGCACCCATCCCGCCGCAGCCGTCCACTTCATCGCCGGTCATAAAGTAATTGATCTGCATGGCGGTGAAGTCATTCGTATTCTGTTTGCCATCGCCATTTACATCCGCCCCGATCGACAGATCGGCGGCGATGTTCTCGTTCCATCGAGATGCAAGTATCGAGAAATCGACAATGTCGATCAGGCCGTCCTGCATGACAGTCGCAGTTCGCACATCACCGGAGATTAGTGTCATCGCCACGACATCGGTCCCCGAAGACAGGTTGACTGGGACAAGCCGTCGAAGGGTATGACCCTCACGAGCGCTGAGCCAGACCGCGTCGGTTGAAACATTTCTCAATACCACGCTGGCCGATCCGTCCGTGCCGTCGGGGGCGAACGTCACCGGCTCGGCTCGGTTGTCGGCGACCACCGGCAGACCGCAGTCCGTCAGTACGAACTCAACCACGCGCGTCAGATCCGCTCCGCCGGGCGCGCCGTAAGGAGTCGGATTGTTGTTCGGGTCGCCCGAAAGACCTTGAATCGTAAGATTCACGGTCAGGCAAGGCTGAACCTCGACGGTCGCGCAATCAGAAGCGCTGATACATGCGTTGAGATCGGTCACAACGACGCAAATCAAATGAGAGCCGATACCCGCTGCCGAAACATCAAAGGTCGGATTGGCATCGCCTGGATCATCAAGGAACGACGCGCCGCTGCCGGTCCATGCGTAGGTGTATGGGCCCTCGCCTCCCGCCGCGGTCGGTGACCCACCGATTACGGGATTGATTTCGCTAAGACAAACATCGATATCCAAACCGGCATTCGCGGTTGGGTTCGCGTTCACCGTGATCGTGATGTCGTCCGAGCCCGTGCAGCCGCTGCCATCCGTCACCGTCACCGAGTATGTGCCGCTCGACGTCACCTCGATCGTCTGCGTGATCTCGCCACCCGGAGACCACAGATAGCTCGCATAGCCCGCACCGGCATCCAGCGTCACCGGCGTCCCGGCGCACACCGTCTCGCCCGGATCCGACGTGATCGTCGGCGTCGGGCTGGCATTGACGGTAACGACCGTCTCCGCGACGAACTCGCAGCCATCGTCATTTGTGACAGTCACCGTGTAGGCACCTGCCATGGCAAGCGTCGCAGAGGCCGATACCTCCGGCGACTGGTCCGTGGAGTTGAAGCCATCGGGACCGGCCCAAACGAACGTGTAGGGCGGGTTGGCAAATTCGTCGGGAACGGTTGCACTCAACGAGAGGGCGGTCCCTTCGCAAACCGGGCCGTTGTTACCAGCAGACGCGCCATCCACGCTGACCAGTCCCGAGTCGACGCGCGTCAGGTTGGCGCCGTTGATGATCTCAGGGTCCATGGCTGATGTCGTCAGAAGCGTGTTGGAGTTCTGAAGCTGGATCGCAGTGGAACCATGATCGACGACATCGAATACGAGCGTAGCCACTTTTGTCGGCGTGCCCAACAGGGGGCCGACAGACCCGCCCAGCCGGATCACAGCATAGAGCACCGATCCGCCGCTATCCGTGAGCGAAATCAGGGTCCAGCCGGCCTCCTCGGTCGAAGCAGCGATATTGAGTGCAATGACACTGTCATCGTAAGTCATCGACGCCTGAATACCATTGATGGCATCTGACAGGTTGTCTACCTGCACTTCGACAAACACCTGGTTACCGACCTCGCGGCAGGCTGCGCCGGGTTCGCTCCCGGTTCGCAGCAGCAGTTCGCCGGTAGCGCCGAACGCCGGAGCGGCGATGCTGAATCCGATCCCGAGAGTGATTGCCTTCAAAGCGGTTCTGATTTTCGCAATGTCCATGACTATGCCTCGTTAGGTTGGGCGACAACTCAATTCGGACCTCAGCCCTTGACTCGGGTCCGAATTCATCAATTCACGCCATACTCCAACCTATTCCCACCCCGAGGTCTCACGGCCTCAACGCGCCGTCAGATGCATTTGTTCTTGCTTCCAGCTCTTCGATGACCCTCTGCGAAAGCGGCAGACGGTGCCGGTTCGCGAATGCACGAACGTCTTTCACATCCACCACGCCGTCACCATTCAGATCGGCCTTCGACGCATTGCCGATTCGGAGGCTCAATTCCGCAACGCTGATGCTGCGACGGGCTGACTTCACTCCGAGTCCGGATGCCGCATTGATGACATCCGCATTCACGCCGAACTCGCCCTTGATCGGCCGGTCCGAAGGCCGTCCGACCGGCTCGTCAGGCAAGGGACTGTCATCGATGATGCCGTTTCCACAGCCGTCCGGCGCATCGCTGGTCGCGAAGAAATTGACCTGAATGGCCTGGAAATCGGCCGTTGACTGGTCGCCGTCACCCGTGGCGTCTGCGCCAAGCGCAGACGACGCGTCGATCGACTGATTCCATCGGGCTGACAGAATTGAGAAATCGACGATATCAACGATGCCGTCCTGCTGCGCGACGGAGGTCTGGAAGTCACCGGAGCGCAACGGCATTTCGACCACGGCTTCGCCATTGACCCACGTGACGGCCCGCAGGGTGCGAAGTGTGTGACCCTCGCGGGCGCTGACCCATGCGATGGATTCGTCGATGCCGAGACCCGTCAGGACGGCCGATCCCACACCATTTGGTCCCGACGGACTGAAAGTGACCGTAACATTGCGAACGTCGGCTGGTGGCGTGCAGCGCGAAAGCACGAGCTCGATTGAACGATCAAGCTGACTTCCGTCCGGATGCGCCGCGGTCACGCCATACGGCGCGCCACCGCCATCGCCGATCAAACCGTCGATGCTCAGGTGAATAGTCAAAGTCGGGGAGAGGGTGCAGTCGGGCTCGCAACCGTCCTGCGAGACGAGATTACCATCATCGCATGCTTCACCGGAGTCGACGACCCCATCGCCGCACATGGGCGATGTGCAATCGGTGCGGCACGCGTCCGGATCGGTATCGGAATTACCAGCGCCGTCGTCGCAATCTTCCCCCGGTTCAAGCGTGCCATTGCCGCAGACGGAGACCGGCGTTTCTGAATAGGTGATGGTCAGCAGCGGCCGCTGACCCACGGTCGTCGCCTCCGCTGAACTGAACTGCCAGGAATCCGTGCCCAGGGGCAGAAATGCCCAGCCTCGGTTGATCGCGCCGGCCGACCATGCCTCGATACTGGCGGTGACATCGAGCATATACGTTCCCAGGCCGCTGGCGCCGCTGACGTCGGCGACGATTTCAGCCTCGATGCCGTCCGCCTGTACGCCGCCAATCATGGAACTCCACGTCGCCGAGTCCTCCCACGTTCCGATCATCCGATGCAGGCTCGCACCCGTCGTGCTCTCATTGGTCACATTGATCGTCAACGTGGCGGACTCAATCGTCGCGCCCGGCGGCACCTGTCCGACTCCGTTGCCGAAAATCCCGTCAAATCGCAGCAGTGCATGTCGTTCATCCGTTGCCGGTGGTCCGCCATCGATGATGAGCGGCGTGACCGTCGCATTGCTTGTCGTGACGGCGTTCGCATTCAGGAACGTATCCCGCGACAACACATAGCCGCCGACGCCCTGCTGGAACGTCACCACGATGGGTGCGGGCGGTTCGCACAGACCGTTCTGCGGGTTGCAAACCAGACCAGAACCGCAGGAAACCGGCGTGTGCACGCAGGCGCCGGCTTCGCAGGCATCGATGGTGCATGCGTTGCCGTCGTCGCAGTCGGCGACTTCGTCGCAGCAACCCGGAATCGGAGTATTGACACATACGCTACCGACACATTCATCCACGGTGCACGGATCGCCGTCTTCGCAGTCCAGATCGTCGTCGCAATTCGTCGCGACCATGAAGGTCACTTCGAGAGTCGGCCGCTGGCTCGGTGTCGTCGTATAGTCGCTTGACCGCACCTGTACGCCATCGGTGCCGGACGGGACGGCAATCCATCCGAGATTGGCGGAGGGATTGGCACTCCACGCAGCGAGGCTGCTCGTCACATTCACCGTGAATGTCGCCGCCGAAGGAGCCGTCAACGTAGCAACAGTCGGTGCCGCGTACTCGTCACTCTGTACGCCGCTGTCACCGCCGAAGTTGGCGTACGTCACCGTCGATTCATTCCACGAGACGAGGCACTCATGCAGACCGGCCGGATTGCCCGGCGCATTGGTATCGCCGCCGACGGTGTAGGTCAGCGTCGCGTTCGTAACAGTCGCTCCGGGCGGGATCTGACCGGGGCCGCCGCCGAAAATGTCGTCGAAACGGATCAGGGCGTATTGCGGCGTATTGGCGCCGGACTCTTCGGTGTCCCACCTCAGGTCCTGCGTTGAACCGTTGTTCTGGTTTACATTCGTCTGGCGAATAAACGTGTCGGCCGTCGAGGAGTAGCCGCTCAGACCGTCGCGGAAGGTGAGAGTCTGCGGCGCCGTCTCGCATTGGCCGTTGGACGGATTGCAGGCCTGCCCCGGCGGGCAGATCTCCGGCGTGTTGACGCAAACGCCGTTATTGCATGAATCGATCGTGCAAGGGTTGCCATCATCGCATTCCGATGGCTGGGAACACTGCAGTTCGGTGCTGGAGAGCGTCGGAATCAGCACAAAATCCGAGCTTGCGAGGGTCGCATTGTGGCCCTGAATCGCAAGAACGTTTGTTCCAGAAACCAGAGCCGGGATGAACGCGCTGATATCGAAAACCTCAGCCGTGCCGCACTCGTGATTTCCGCCCGGCGGTGAGGCGAGCGTATTGTATGCTGGAGGCGATCCCGTTACATGCTGCCGTGCGACCTCCACGCCATTCAGGTACGCAACAAATCCGTCGTCATAGTCCATCGTCAGTGTCAAGGACGTGACTTGCTGCGGGCTTGCGACGGTAAAGGCTTTGCGCAGATAGACACTGGCGTAGGTATTGATCATGTCGTTGAGCACGGTCGCCGGTGAACAATCTGTGTAGCCAATGCCGGTCGGTCCGACAGACCAGCTCGAATCATCGAATGCGATCTGTCGCCACGCTGCGAGATTTCCCGGACTTGGTTCAGCCGTGCCCTTGAAATATTTCCAGGTTTCGCCGACGAGAATCGGAAGCGGATCAATCGTCGCTGGCTCGCCGCCGTTCGACGCGCCGGGCGATGGCGACGCCAGAACAACGATATCGCCGAATCCATTCGGATAACGACCGGAACTGATGTCCGTTGTCTGAACACCGAACGCGAAGCCGTCAATAAACGCGAAGCCATTGGCGGCCGTATCGAAGAGTCCAAGTTCCTCGCCGGTCCTGCTGATGTTGAAGTTGGTATGCAGCGGTCCCTGCGAAGGCGTCGAGTCGCACCAGAAAACGAGATAGGCGCCGGGACCGATGGTCACGCCATCGGGGATTTTATACTGCGACGGAAATCCAAGATTATCGGAGAGGTACATGCCCGACATGTCGACCGTCGTCGTGCCGGGATTGTAGATCTCGATCCAGTCCTCGAATTCGCCGTTCGGATCGGCATTGACCGTATTGTTGGACGCGAGAAACTCGTTGATAACAAGGCCCTGCTTCAGCGTGTAAGACCAGTTTGCGCCGGCGAACTGCTGCGAAATGTCGTCCACGATCGAATCGGCAAGGAGTTCCACGTTCACCGGCCCCGCGGGAGGAACGGCATAGCCGCTGAAGATGAATGGACCGGCCGTGTTCTGCACGCCCACGAGCGAGGTCGCGGGTGACCCATTGACCCGCAGGTCGTCGGCCGTCACCCCGGTTACGGGCTTGCTGAAGTGCACCGTGATGCTGGGCAGGACAGCCACGGTCGCCCCTGCTGCGGGCGTTCGCGATGCGACAACCGGCGGCTGATTGTCAATGTGGTAGCCCCACATCGCACCGTTGAATGCAAGTGCCGGATTGCCGGCATCGAGAATTCCGCCCGGGGCGATGACAACGGCGACCGCCCCGTTGCCGGGCGCGGCGAAACCGGCAAACACATACTCCGAAGGGCTGTTGACCGTAAGCGAGGACGCGGGTGAGCCATTGACCGTCAGATCGGCCGCATCCACGCCGGTCACGGCGCGATCAAAAGTCACGGAAATACTCGACAGCGCACTGACGACGGCCTCCTTTGGCGGAGATTCGGACGCAACGCGTGGCGGCAGATCGCCTTTGATGATCGTGAAGTTGTCAGTGATTTGTCCGTCGATGCGGATGTTTCTTAGAGTAAGTTCATTGCCGTTCACATCGACAAGGCAGGAACCAAAGGATGCCTCCGAATGGAACATGACAGGATGGTTTAGCGATCCCCCCGTGCTCTGCCCACCGTGTCCCGCGACGACATAGACCGCGCCTTCGCGCGCGCTGATTCCGGGCGGCTTCTGGTATGCCCCGTCGCCGCTGAGGCGGCCATCGCCGTTGTCGAGAATCTCGCCATCACCCGGCACAGTGGTCGGAGTCGAATAGAACCCGTCGATCAAATAAGATCGCTCATAGGCGTGCGAATGGCCGCACAGGACCAGGTCGACACCGCCCGCTTCCAGAATCGGAACGATGTTCTGACGCATCTCCACGAGTTCGGACTCTGTATCGGAGTTGTGTGATCCCTTTGAATATGGCGGATGATGCCAGAAGGCGACGACCCACTCCTTCGTGGTGTCGGCCAGATCCGCCTGCAACCACTGGGCCATGGGGCCGGCAGGAGATCTGCTGACTTCGTATGAATTCAGGCAGATGAAATGCACATTTGCGTAATCAAATGAGTAATACGCCTCCGTGCCGGACGGCACACCGCCCGCCTGGCCATTGGTCGGAAGAACCATGGCGCTGTAGTAGGGACCCACCGTTGGACCTGGAGAACACGGGAGCGGCCAGCAGCCGCCGGAAGTTGTCGAAGCGCCCTCATGATTGCCCAGCGTCGGCCAGAGAACGGTGTTGCGCAAGACAGGCGAATAGGGTGCAAAGTGGTTGTTCGTGAATTCCTCGTCCGTTCCGCTCGTGTAGGCGATATCACCGACATGGACCGCAAAATTCGGACGATTCACTCCGGCGGCCGTCAGCATGGCGTTCATTACGCTGACCTGCGTCGACGATCCATTTCCGCCGTCGCCGACAACCCAGATTCGGAAAGGCTGCGAACTCCCGCCCGCGGGGGAGGTGACAAAATAGTGTTCGGCGGTGCCACCACCCTGCACGCCGGTCGTCGACCCAACGGAGTAGAAATACTTCGTATTCGGCGTGAGACTCGATACCGTAATTGCGTGATCGGACGTGATCGTCAGATCGTCCGCCGTGCTGGTCAGTGATCCCTGGACGGTGCCGTAGTTGACGCGGCTATTCGTCGGAACATCAGAGCGCCAGCAGATCGTCATACTGGTCGGCGTGCCCAACTGGAGGTATGGCTGGCGAATCAGTGTGCCGATAGTCGGTCCGCCTTCACCGTATCGAACCACGAGGCGCGGTCGTTGCGACACCGTCGCATATTCGCTCGATCGCACATCGACGCCGCCGTTGCCGGTGGGCACAATAATCCAGCCATTATTCGTACCACCCGCCTGCCATGCCGCCACGCTGGCTGTGACGTTGATTGCGATTTCAGTTGCCGATGTTGCAGTGGCCGTTGCGACCTGCGGCCCCCACTCGATGCCGTCATCACATGATGCGCCGCAAAAGGACGCGAAAGTCGAGCTCTCGGTCCACGGCATCAGGGCTTCCCGCACGGAACCGACATCGCCGGTGTCCCAAACCGTCAGGTAGAGTGTGGCCTCGGTGATCTCCTGGCCTGGAGGAATCTGCCCTGTCGCGTTGCCGAATATGTCGTCGAACCGAATCAGGCCGTAGATGTCGTAGCCGGTTCCCGATGGATCATCGCCATCCCAACCCCAGTCGGCGGCAGCGCCGTTGTTCGTATTCACCGAAGCGGGGTTCTGCTGGAGGTATGTGTCGGACGTTCCGTTGTAGACCGTCGCGCTGCCGGTGAGATTAACACCCTCCCGGAATGTCACTGTGTCCGCAGAAGCCTGAACGGCAGCGGCGAGCAAAAAGGCAAAAGCGCCTCCGGTTCGAATCAGATTATCGATTCGCATTTTCATCTTCTTTCCCATGTTTCGCAGGCCCATCCACCGACTTTGCCGGCGAGGATGATCGGGCCTTCTCGGTTTGAACCAGCTTGTCCAGCAGGATCTGAGCCGCCGAATAATTCGGTGACTTCTTCAGCGCAAGTTCGACATCGCACCGGGCCTCGGCCAGCCGGCCCATCGCCAACAGGATTCGGCCGCGTGTAACCAGATGCACGCCTATCTGACGACGGGCAAGAACCCGGTTCACTTCGGCCAGCGCCGTCGCGCGTGCATCGGCGGCCTCCTTGATTCGGCCGACTCGATCGAGCACATCCGCGCGCAGCAGCAGCCAATCGGCTTTGAGGGCCGCGCGATTGCACTCTTCGTCGATCAAGGTCAGCGCCGCGTCATATCGACCTCGCCGGATCTCGACGTCGATGAGAGTCTGCGACAGAATCGGCGCGTTCCCCAGCCGCTTAATCGCTTCCTGGTAGCCGGCCGCCGCGTCGTCCAGTCGATTGAGTTGCACATGCAGAGCGCCGCGTTCCGCGTAAAGCTCGAGCGAAGGCTCGATTTCGATGGCTCGCGCATAGTCCGCCAAGGCCAGTTCGAAGTCCTTCATGGCCGTTCGGGCGCGAGCCCTTGCGGCATGGGCGCGACTGGTCGTCAATCCCGACTTGATCGCTATTGAGAACTCCGCATCCGCATCCGCGTGGCGAGCCAGATCCAGGTACACCATGCCAACATGGAAAGGTATGTCCGGCCGATCGGGCGCCAGTTTCCGGGCGTGCGCCAAGTCAGCGAGCGCGGCCTGCGGCTGATAATCCAATCGGTAGAAATGTGCCCGCTCGATCAGGCGTTCGACGTCGTCCGGCTGAGCCTCGAGGAGCTTTGTGACTCGCTCGATGTCATGATGGGCTCCGGGATGGGCATGAATCGGCCGGGCTGCCGCCGCAAGCGCAATCATCGCTGCGCCGACGAAGGTTGCCTGAGCCTTTGATTCAAAAATCCGCATCATCATTACCTATTGCTCACTGTCCCGGACGATACTGAATCAACCCGGCTCGACCGAACCCATTCCCGAAGGCTTAATCCCGCCGGTATCCACGGGCGTCGGCGACGGGGGAGCGATCTTGATTGGGAACGAGGGAAGCGCACCGACTTCAATCGATCGGGTCTGGGAATCGATCAGGAAGGTCCGGCCGCCGGGAAGCAGCGTGACGTTGAACACACCGTACGCCTGTCGGCCCGGCCGAACGCGAATCGTGGCGAGATAGCGTCGTGCAACGGCTTCGACACCACCGCCTGGCAGGATATTTGCCATTCGACGGTGTGACATGTCCATCGCCGTGAATCCACTCCAGCCGGCGAAGGCGTAGTCGGACCGGGTCGAATCCATTTCAATTGATACGACGTTCAGCTTTCCGGACTGCCCTCCGGAGACGGCGAATCCGAGCTGATATCCGCGAAGATCGACAGCCCCCTGGACATAGACATCGATGATTCGCGTGCCATCCTCCAGCACACCGCCCGACCGGAGCGACATCGACAACGTGGCCAGTTGACCGGACTGCGGTCCCGACGGTCCGCCTCGGCCGCCGCCGCCCGCACATGGATCGGGATCGGCATAGAGAAGACCGCTATAGGCATCGAGCACCGAGGCGATGTCGAGCAGATCGATGAGTCGATTGGGCGTGTGTACGTCGGCCAATTCACCCGCGAGATCGTCAGCGTAGAGCGAGCAGTCATTGAAATCGCCGGAGAAGCCATCGAGCACGCAGAGGATGTCGTAGATGTCAATGCCGTTCTGGTTATTGACATTTCCCCAATCGTGCGTCGTCGCGGAGCCGGCTGTTGTGGACGAAAGCCCGGACTCGGACTCCGCATAGACTTCATACAAGATACCCGGCATGATCTCACGATCGCCGACGTGGATCGTGCCCCACGCCGCGGGCGTTTGATAGACCGGCGACTCACCCAGATATCCGGCCGCATCCGCATAGAGCGGCAGGCATCCCAGCGCATTTGAATGCACGCGAAGCGCAATTGCATCGGCGCCGGCAGCCGGAGTCACTGCCAGATATCTGGCACCCTCGGCCTCAACCGCCGGGGCGAGCGGTATCGTTTCGCATTCATGGGTGACCGGATTGCAGGCCTGGCCCGGGCCGCAATCGCCGTTTACGAGACACTCGACGCAGGTGTCGTTGTCCTCATCGCACACCTGTCCCGGGCACGGGTTCGTGCCGTCGACGCACTCGTTATTGAGGCACGTTTCCACGCCGTTGCAGAACAGGCCGTCGTCGCAATCGCCGTTGTCCAAGCACTCGTAAGGCAGTGTGAACGTGACGGTGAGGGTCGGGCGCTGTGTCGGCGTCGTGACATAGTCGCTTGACCGGACTTGCACTCCGTCGGTGCCCGTCGGCACGACGATCCAGCCAAGATTGGAGGCTGGATTCGCCGCCCACGCCGAGAGACTGCTCGTCACATTGACGGAGAAAGTGGAGGTGGTCGCCGCGGTCAGCACGGCGACGACGGATGGAGCATACTCATCACTCTGAACGCCACTGTCGCCGCCGAAGTTGGCGTAGGTAACGGTGGCTTCGTTCCAAGCGACGAGACATTCGTGCAGATTGCCCGGATCGCCGATCGCGTTTGTGTCACCGCCGACGGTGTATCCCAGCGTGGCGCTCGTAATCACGGCGCCCGGCGGAATCTGGCCGATCTGGTTTCCGAAAATGTCGTCGAAGCGAATCAGTGTGTACTGCGGCGTATTCGCTCCGGATTCCTCGGTGTCCCATCGCAAATCGGGGGTACTGCCGTTGTTCTGGTTCACGTTGGTCTGCCGGATGAACGTATCAGCCGTGGCGGCGTATCCGTCCAGGCCGTCGCGGAAGGTGACTGTCTGAGGCGCGACCTCGCATTGTCCATTGGCTGGATTGCAGGCCTGGCCGACCGGGCATGTCACCGGATCATGCTCGCAGCCGTTGACGCTGTCGCAACTGTCGATTGTGCAGAGATTCCCGTCGTCGCAGTTTGTGGGCGTGTGCTCACAGCCGGTCAGCGGGTTGCAGGTATCCTCGGTGCATGGATCGCCGTCGTCACAACTGATCGGCGTATTCTGACAGAGGCCGCCGACGCAGCTGTCAGTCGTGCAGGCGTTTCCGTCGTCGCACTCGGCGGCGGACTCGCAGCAGCCGTTGATCGGCGTGTGAACGCAGTTGCCGCCTTCGCATGTATCCGCGGTGCAATCGTCATTGTCATCGCAGTCGATCGGTGTATTCTCGCAGAGATTGTTGACGCAGGCATCGTCGGTGCATGGGTCGCCATCATCGCAATCACCAGGATCGTCGCAAGACGGCAAGGTGTATGTCACACTCAGCAACGGCCGATTCGTAATCACCGCGGCCTCGCTCGAATGCACTTCGACTCCGTCCGTCGCGTTCGGGATGAACAACCATCCGTAGTTCGCCGAGGGATTGCTGATCCATGCCTGCAAACTTGACGTGACGTTGATATTGGCCGAGCCGAGTGCAGTCGGAGCACTGGCGACCAGGCTGCCGGTCTCGTCGCCTTGAACGCCGGGCTCGCCGCCGAAGTTGTTCCAATTCGCTGACGCCTCGGCCCAATCCGCGAGGCTTTCGTGAACACTTCCAGCCGACCCCGCACTGGCATCTACCACGACGACTGTCAACGTCGCCGACTGAATCGACGCTCCCGGCGGAATCTGGGCGGCGCCGGGTCCGAAGATGTTGTCGAATCGGATGAGGCCGACGTTCCGCTGATTGGTTGTGCCCGGATCGCTTGCGTCCCATTCCCAGCGATCCAGTGCGCCGTTGACCACGGTCGGCGTCGCCTCCTGGAGGAATGTGTCCTGCGTTCCGGCGTAACTGTTGACATCCTGACGGAAGGTCAATGTGACCGGCGCCGCCTCGCATTGCCCGGATACGGGATTACAGGACTGGCCCTGCGGGCAGGGGACAGGTGTATGCACGCAACCCAACTGCGGATCGCAGGTGTCAACGGTGCATGGATTGTTGTCGTCGCAATTGACGGCGACGTGCTGACAGCCCGTGCCCGAATCACATGAGTCCACCGTGCAGGCGTCGTTGTCGCTGCAATCAGTCGGGGTAAAGCTGCAAGAGTTGGCATCGCAGGCATCAATCGTGCATGGATTGCCGTCGTCGCAGTCGCCGCTGAAGTGACAGCAGCCGGGTATCGGCGTATTCTCGCAGACGCCGCTGTTGCAGACATCCGTCGTGCAGACGTCACCGTCATCACAGTCCGTGTTTTCGGCACAACCGCCCGTCGGGAAGGGGAAGCCAAGCCAGCCAATGCGGCTGCCGCCCGGACCGGCTGTGAGCGCCGGCGAACCGGCTTGCAGGTTGTAGTTACAACTGGTGTTGACGAAGAGCGGATTGGTGGAGAGGTTGCCGACACCACAGCCGAGATGGCCCGGATTACCGACAATCGTGTAATCGACCGCGCCGCAGCAGGTGTCTGCGCTATTCGTCCACAGGATGCACTTTTGAATGGATGAGCCGGCGCAGGCCTGGCCATTTACGTTTGTGTTCGTACCAAGCGTACAGTTTGTCAGAATGGCCGCCTCGCCGGCGCACCGCACGCCTCCCGGCGCACTAAACATCAGACAATTCGTCATCGTGATGGTGCCGCCGGCACTGCCGTCGAGACTCACGACCTTGTCACGCAGGTCGTAGATGATGCAACTCTGAATCACAGGCTGCGCGCCCGTGCTGTGATCGATCGCGTCATCGCCGCAGTCGGTCATGATGCAGCGTCGAATGTTGTAGGAATTACCCGGCCGATCGAGGTGAAGGATATCGCCATCGACGCCATTGGGTTCCGGCGCCCGGCCGATGCGGGTGAACCAAGTGTCCTCAATTGTCAGACTGACGCCGGTGCCGAGCCATTCACCGCCGATGCCGACGCGCGAGAACAGGCACCGCTGGAACACATAGGTGCCGCTTGCGCCGCTGAGTGCCGAGGTGACCATACCCGGGCAGTCCGCGAAAACGCAGTCAGTCATGGTCAGATTGTGGGAATTGAGCGTTCGAATAATCGGCGGTCGAGGATGGCTCGACACGATCGCGTTACCCGCACCCGTGAGCATCGTAAATGCAAACGTCGATGACCCGTTATCCTGCAGGTAGATGCCACGCCATGAAGGATCATTGTTCTGAGCGTTTTGCGGCAGAACCATGGCCGCCGGGCCGGCCGTTGGAAAGAAGAAAACCGGCTCCGATCGCGTGCCCGGAGCACTGATACGCCCGCCCCCTGTCGCATTGATGGCGACGCCGTTGTTGACCGGTCCTGAATCCACCATGATTAGCGTGCCGGGCAGAATGGTCAGTGTATTGCCGCCATTCACCGTCACATCTCCCGTCAGGTGAATGACACCGTCGCCGGGTCCCCACGTGAGATCGGCACCGGAGAGCGCGCCTGAGAGATTTCTGAACAGGCCGGGCTCATCGCCATCGAGGACTTCGACGATCCTGGACGCGCTCATCGCCCCGACGGTGACGGTCACGAGGATGTCACCGGGCGGCGTTGCAGCGCCTTGATCCAGCGTGATTGAGACGCTACCAACGCCGTTATAGAACCGGATTGAGTCGGCTGGTGGCGTACCGCCGCCGGCCCCGGCGTTCAGGGTTTCGAATACGGTGATCGAAGTCGGCACGTTGCTGCCATCCGACAGGCGCGTCGCACTGACGGTGCCGAGCTGGTTGCAGTTTGTCCAGTTAATGCCTCCGAGAGCGTCGAGAATGTCGGCGCGAATCGTGAGCGTTTTGCTGTCGACCATGCGCGTCGGCATGGTGAGTCGAAGCCCGGGATTTGCGAACGGAGGTTCGTAGAGCACCGTGCTCGTGATGCTCTGCATCTCCGCGCCGGCGCGATCGAAGGACCTGACGGTGATCTTGTTGATGCCGGGATAGAGCGTGTAAGCGTACGACCAGGTTCCAGCGAACACACTGAAATCGGCCTGCACGCCGTTTACGGTGATGTTGTGTGTGCCGGCCTGATTGAGCTGACCACTCAGGTTCAAGATGGGATTTGCATTGGTATACGGCGATGAGGGCACGCCGGTCAACGTCAGGTTGTCGATGATCTCGTTATTAATGAATGCCACGCGCGCGGCATACCAGTCCTTGAACTGCTGCCGGGTCCTAGGCTGGCTGGCGCTGCCGCCGGATGTGAAGAATGCGCCATCAGGATAGGAATCGATCAGGGCGTTGAAGTTTGCAATCGACAATGACCCGGTGTTGATCCGATCCGAAATCTCCTTCACGAAGATCGGAGCAAACGCGTTGTGGCGGATGAAGTTTCGGATCGTTGCGATGGTGTTATTCTGATTGCCGGTTCGCCAGATCGTTTCGGTATTGGAATCGATCAGGACCGAGTCGGTATCCCACGTGATGAACCGGGCGTCGTAACCGTCCGGATGGCCGGGCGGATTGAAATACAGGTAATAGTCGTCTCCGGTGTCGCGGTAGATACCGCCCTCTTTGTTCGCGAGAATGTTATGAATCGCAAAATACTGAAGGCACTCATCTTCGTTCAGTAGTGCCGCGACGTTGGCCGCGTAATTCGCGGCCGGCGAGTTGTTCATGGCATCGAGCAGCGGAATCAGATCGGTCCAGACGTCCTCTGTCTCGTTATTTTCTTTTGAGTATCCGTTGCGTCCCCACATGTTGACGCGATAGGGCGCGGGATCGGATCCGCGCCAGTCGAAATTCGCCGTGTTTTCGCCGCGATAGAGATTTCCATCAGACGTCGTCCCACGGTTGGGAACGACGAGATTGTTCTGAGAATCCAGAAAATCACTGTCAGGCTGTTCGATGCAGGCATAGAGGCCGTTGAAACCATTCGAACCGATCGAGGTGGTGTCGTAATTGATTCCTGTGTAGCGCAAGCGCACAAACTCGGATTTGGACGCGGGCGCTCCGGCATTACGGAAAATATCAAATCCCAGCTTCTGACGCGTGGGCTGATTCCCATTCAACACGAGCTTGCGCACGGGAAAGCCCAGCACGGATTGAAGCCGATTGTTCGATGGAAAATCGACGCGATAGGACTTTGGAAACAGTGTGATGCTGCTCTGACCGCGATAGCGTTCTGTTGCATTGTAAAAGACGTTTCCGTTCTGATCGATGAAGGTGGCGTCAAATTCCTTCTTGCAAGGATCAAACGCGGTGGAACTCGTGTTGCAGACCAGTGCCTCCTGAACAGCCTTGTCGGCCAGCCGAACGAGAATGTGGTAAACCGGAGCGTCCGTCGGAAGCGTCTCGCCCGAGAACTTGCACAGAAGGGTCTGGCACACGACGCAATCCGGAATCACATCCGTGTCGCAACCGATCGAACTGCACAGGGGGTTTGCCGACGGATGGTTCAGAGGATGGGTCGACAACGAATTACCGTCCGATGCGGTGATGAAGAAATCGTACTGGGCATTATTCGCCAATCCGGGGAGTATCGCTCCGTAAATCGTGTCGTCGGCCTCGCCGTCACCATGAAGACCGTCGTCGAGCATGGAGACCGTGGAGTACGCTCCGGGGCTGGCCGCGTCCTGGCGATAGTTCAGCGTGACCGCCGGAGGAACGATGCCGTCGTCGATGACCTGAACGCGAACCGTGACCGGCGTATTGGGAGCGGGGATCGACGGCGAGTGCGATGGTGAATCGATAATCGGCGCGGGCTGCGCGACGTATCGACTATTCTGCTGGCCCGGCGTGCCATTCATGCCGACCGATGCCCGCCAGGCGCCTGCAAACTGATTAGGCATGGACGGGTTGATCAACTCCAGCGAAGGGCCGCCGCCATCCGGAGTGGAAGGCCAACTGCCGCCGTCCGCATAGGTCACGCTGTCGATCACATTCATCGATGAATCGCGAAGACTGATGTTCTCGCCGGAATTGCTGAAATTTCCGGAGGTCAGCGTGAATACCTGCGTGCCGCCTGGAATGGTGGGGATCGTCGAGAGGAGGAAGGCTGCGTCGGCGCCGACCAGAATGTACTCACCGGGCGCAATCGACGTCGCGGCCGGAAACACATAGG
The DNA here is from genome assembly GCA_019636475.1 of Phycisphaerae bacterium. Classification (NCBI taxonomy): domain Bacteria; kingdom Pseudomonadati; phylum Planctomycetota; class Phycisphaerae; species Phycisphaerae bacterium. The sequence goes on along the minus strand of JAHBXN010000013.1, from coordinate 30,032 downwards.
TCACGCCGGAGAAACTCCAGCCCGACAGATTGACGGCGCTGGCGCCGTTGTTGAGTAATTCAACAAACTGCAATCGCTCAGGGTCTTCGGCAGGCCCGACCGCTGCATCGGAAGGATGATAATGCAGCTCGTTGATCACAATCGAGATTCCGACGGAGACGGTCCAATTGGCCCCTGCAAACGGAATCGCGCCGACCGTGCTGACGATCGCGCCGGATGCCAGCGAAATCGCGACCGAACCCGACGCCGGCGCCGCATAACCCGTGAACACATAGGGCCCGGCGCCAGAGCCGGATACACTGGTCGCAGCGGATCCATTCACGGTCAGATTGCCGGCGATTACGCCGGTCACGGAAGCGCTGAAGGTCACGGTTACCGATGGAAGTGACGGCACCGAGGACTGCGGATGTGGATGCCGATCGTCGAGAATTGGCGCATTGGGACACGGAACCGACGTATAGGTTCCCGGACTTCCAATCGCACCGCCGGTCGAAACAAAAGAGCCCTGCGCGTCCGCGACGGCGGAGAGAAACCATCGATAGGGATCATTTGAGCCAACACCCTCCGCGCAGACCCAACCGCTGGGATTCTGCGTTCTGATGCTTCCTGGGAAGTCCTGATCTCCGTACTGCAGACGATCAATAAGTGTATTTGAACCGTCCCAGACATTGATCGCATCGTTGCGGCCGAGACCGGCGGCGCCACCCGATCCTCCAATGATCTTCACACCGGCACCAAGGTTCCACGCCGCGCGAAATACCGCCTCGCTACTTTCCGTGATAATGACTGATTCGCCGGGAGCCACTGAGCCAAAGGCTGACAAGGAGACCGAGCCGGGCAAATTCGAATTGTCGTCAAAACTCCAGCCGGTCATATCGACGGCCGACCCACCGATATTCGTCAACTCGACGAACTCGCCGTCCGGTCCTTGGTACATATATTCAGTAATTCGGATGTCGGCGAATGCATGCACACTCGTCATCGCGATTGAGATCACTGAAACAACCGCCCCGAGAATCCTATTGCTGCACATTTTCTTCGTTCCTTTTTTCCCTGGCAGAGATGCGCCGTCCGACGCCTTGACTGACCGCTAGAACGACGTGCGGATCCATGCCGCGCGATCCGCACGCGCCGCCGGGTTGTGCCAATCTGCACACAACCAGGCGCCGCGCCACGATGCTTCAGGTATTTCCAAAAAGATCGGACAACTCAAATCGGACCGGCGCTCGTTCCGCCGTCTTTGCATGGCGGACGAAGCCCATGCGTCCGCTGTCAAAGTCGCACGCACTGCGACTGGCGGTCAAATGAACCGCGCGGTAGTCAGATTTGAGTTATCACATTGGCCCAAATGCTGTATTCGCTCTCGGCGTTTCAACGCCGCCGCAATATGTAATCCCTACCCCCCACTCAAGATTCAGGCGGCCATGATCGCCACTTTCCCAACTTCGTGATTTATGATGCCACATAGATGTCATCTCGGCCCGCCAATTTTGATGCCGCGAAACGATCGGTTCACCGGCACCACGTTAGTCGTATCTTATCGATCTCTTAATAAAAAGTAAAAGAAAGAAGGCGATTGGCGTGTTCGGAATCAGCAGAAGTTTCGAATAGCGTCAGCAGAGTTTTGCCGCGCAGAACTTGTCAGTTATCGGATGTCAGCGTGAAAGGCCGCAAAACAACTGACGCACGTGTGCCATTCAAACTGCCTTCCTGACTTCATTTTTATTGAGGGGCACCAGCGCAATTAGGGCGAATTCCCGATACAGCGGGTAAATTTCTCGCAGCGCGTCTCAATCAGTAGCAGGACGACTGACATACGACTGCGGTCTACATCAGTTTACGTGGTGCAGCTTAACGGATGTTGAGAACTGGGGCGGTGTACTTTCGCACACCGATCGCGATCCTTTCCACAATCTTCTCAGCACTCGCCGAATGGCGATCGATTCGATGCCGCAGATGTGACAATGCGATTTCGTTTCTCCGACGATTCAACCGCAACGACCTGTTCTCTCAAATCGCGATCGGCAGGATTTCCACGGAAAAAGCAGCATGGCGAGCATCAGCGCAGATGCCGAGGTCGCGCTGCTCGCGCCGCATCCACCAAGCATCGAAAGCTCCGGGCTTGTGGATAAGTCGCCCGAGTTATCGGGAGGAAGCGGACTAATTCCGCCGCCGTCGGGAATTGTCAGTTCACCGACGGGGCAGCCATCATCATTTACGACGACGCCAATTGCAGTGCCCGGGCATTCGTCGAAGCAATTGGGCACACCATCGCGGTCGCTGTCTCCCGAGTCGAGTTGTATGCACGAGCAGCCATTCAGATCCACCATCATCCCAGAGCGTGTGCCAGGACACAGATCGTTGCAGTCATCGACGCCGTCGGAATCCGAGTCCACCGATCCCTTCTGACTGCACGAGCAGCCGCGTGAGTCGACGGCCTCCCCACGCGGGGTTCCGGGGCAGAAGTCAACACAATTGGGTACGCTGTCAGAATCCGAGTCGGTCGGATCCAGCTGAGTGCACGAACAGCCGTTGGCATCGACGGTCGCGCCCCCAACAGTTCCGGGGCACTGATCGTCGCAATTATCGACACCGTCGCCGTCCTCATCGCCAGAATCGATCTGGCGACATGAGCAGCCCTGAGCATCAACGCCGGCGCCCGCCGCAGTAAACGGGCAGGCGTCCTCGCAATTGCTGACGCCGTCGCCGTCGTCGTCTCCGGGACTCAACTGCTCACATGCGCAGCCGTCTGAATCGACAACCAGGCCGGCCGCGGTACCCGAACATGCATCCTCGCAATCCGGGATGCCGTCGCCGTCCGAATCACCCAGATCGTCCACCAAGAGGTTGCAGTCATTGTCCAGCCCATCACACAACTCGGTCGCTCCGGGATAGACCATCGAATTTGAATCATCGCAGTCGCCGGCGTTGCCGACATAGCCATTCGGCGGGTCGCAGGCGACGACTGTCGTGCCAGAATCACCGAAGCCGTCCGCATCGGCGTCGCGATACCATGTTCGGGTGGTCGGAAACTCGCGATCGCAATTTCGATCTTCGCCGCAGACGTCAGACGCGTTCGGATTCACACTCGCGTTCCCGTCATCACAGTCGAGGTTGTTGGAAACATAGCCGGGCGGCTGGGTGCAACCGCTGAGGGCTGTTCCACCGGCCGCACCAAATCCATCTCCGTCGGCGTCCGGATACCAGAGCATCGTGGCTTCGATCGAGAGATTCGCGGAATTACTCGCCGTGCTGCCGCAACTGTTTGAGACGACACACCGATACGAACCGGCCGTGCCGGTTGTGTAGCAGGATGAATTGGCCCCGCTCACGTTGGCACCGTTGCGCTGCCATTGATAGGTGAAAGGTCCGGCGCCCAAGGCGGCCACACAGAATTGAAAGGTGCTTCCGCTGCATGCGGTTCCGCTGATCGGCTGCGAAGAAATCGCCGGAGCGCCGTTTACTGTCAAAGTTGCGGCATTGCTCACGGCCGAGCCGCAGGCATTTGTCACGACGCAACGATAGGAGCCGGCCAGTCCGGCTGTAAAACACGACGATGTCGCGCCTGCGATATCGACGCCATCCCGCTGCCATTGATATGTCATCGTTGGGGAGCCGCTCGCGGTCACACAGAATTGCCGGGTTGAACCGGAACACACCGTTCCTGATGCCGGATGAGTCGAGATGGACGGCGCGGAATTGATGGTGATCGTGACCGAGTTGCTCGTCGTCGATCCGCATGCGTTCGTTGCGACGCACCGGTAAGAACCGGCCGTCCCGGCGGAATAACATGACGAGGTTGCGCCGCCAATGTTAGAGCCGTTCAACTGCCACTGATATGTGATCGGCCCGGTTCCCGAAGCGTTCACGCAGAGTTGCACGGTCTGCCCGCTGCACGCACTGCCTCCCGCCGGCTGCGAATCAATCGACGGCGCGGCATTCACTGTCACGATTGCCGAACCGCTCGTCGCGGATCCGCAACTGTTCGTCACGACACACTGGTAACTGCCCGCGGCGCCTGTTGTGTAACATGCCGATGTGGCGCCGCTGATGTTCGTGCCATCTCGTCGCCATTGATAAGTCAGCGTTCCGCTTCCCGATGCGCTCACGCAGAGTTGCGTTGTCTGACCCGCGCAGATCGCCGCGCTATTCGGATTCGAGGCGATGCTCGGCGCGCTGTTGACGGTCAGCGTCGCGGAGTTACTGGTTGAACTGCCGCAAAGATCGGTCACGACGCACCGATAAACGCCCGCTCCATTCGCGGTGTAACAAGCGGCCGTTGCACCGCTTATGTTGACGCCGTCTTTCTGCCATTGATAGCTCAGCGCTCCGGTGCCTGAAGCGCCCACGCAAAACTGACGTGTCTGGCCGGCGCAAACAGTCCCCGAAGAGGGCTGAGATGAAATCGTCGGTCCGGTCTGCCCCAGCTGCGCGCAGGAGCAGCCGCTCGGAGTTACCGTCGCGCCGGGCGGCGTGTTCGGACACTGATCGTCCGCATCGAATACACCATCGCCGTCCGCATCAGGATTCGATTGGGTGCAGGGAAACTGCTCGAACATGAACAGAGAATCCGCACCGCCATCGTCGATCGCGAGAAAGAACCTGCGGCGGTTGTTCGAACAATCAGAATTCGAGACGACTGCGATTCCCTCCATGTTGCTGTTGCCAGGTGAACCGGTCGGCGGCAGGTAGGTCGTGACCGTGACAAACTGTCGCTCACCGCCCGACGGCACCGAGGCCATCGTCGTCACTTCCGTCCGATTGTGGTTTGCGCCGTGGAAGATGTAGAGAAGACCGTCTGATCGATCCAGCGCCAGAGCGCAACTCTCACTGAAGTTTGTCTTATAGGAGCCGACGTACGTGAAAGTGCTGTTTGTCCGATTCAGATCGAACACGTACACGCGCCCACCGTTCTGGTGGGCCACGAACATCAACCCTCCCATTCCGTTCTGGCTGACGCGTGGATTTCCGCTGGGATCAACGAAACCGGCCGCGGTCAGGTACGAATCGGGTACGAACACGATGCCCTCGGCGCCCGAGCCGCCGGACAGCGGCAGGTGCGGAGAGGTGTTCCAGTTGTTTCGCAGCACGGCCGTGCCATAGGTGGAGACATCAAATTCCTTGATTCGCTCTTCACCCTCTACAATAAGGTAGATGGTCTCCTCATTCAGATCGGCCTGTGTGAGGTCCTCAAGATCGCCGAAATTGGTCCATTCTCCGCGGTTTCCGTTTTTCGTATCCACTTCGAAACCGCCGGCGCCGTCCTCCTTCAGGACCCAGAACTTCGATCCGTCCGGCCCGCCGTTTCGGCACGTCCACAACTTTCGTGTGACTGGATTCCAGAAAACGCCGCTGAGGTTGACGTGAAAATCATTCGCCCCCGGGCCTTCGACGCTGGTCAGATTCACCGCGTCTGAATAGTTCTCGGCCGGCCAGGGCTGCTGCGCGGTCGCCGCGGTCGCCGTGAACAGCAAAACGCCGACCCGAATCACGTCCAAGTGCCACTGCCTCTGCATTGGTTGCCTCAAACACTATCAATTGCCCACTTATGAGCCCAAGGCTTCGAATCAAGCCGAGAGGTATTGTGAAGATACGATTAAGGAGTCGAGCCAAGCCAACGGATAGGGAGAATACGCAGGCCTTCCGGATTACGACGTCTGGTAACGACCTGGAAGAATGAATGGCGTGAATCGATCGTATTGAATATGCCGATCACGGCTCCGGCGCGCCGTACCGGACCACACGGGCAGGCAATTATGGGTGCCACAATGATTCGGGAAACAGAAACGAGGTAGAGATGCAGGGGGGCCGCCGAACTATCCCCCTGATCGCCGTCTGGCCAGCATCGGGGCTTGGAACAGACCGGCTAATCGTGGCAAGAGACGCGCGGCCTTAACCGAGTTCGTTGATGGATGAACCGCAGCCGGGGCGCTACCCGACCTCGGCTGCATGGTGAAGGCTCCAAGCTCGAAAGCCGCCGCTCAGGTTTCGCACGTTGGAGTATCCCAACTGGCGCAGCATGCGTTCTGCCACATACCCACGGTAGCCGACGGCGCAGTGGACGACGATCTCGCGGTCGCGCGGCACATCCGGTCTATTCGTGCGCAGTGAGTCTACGGGAATATTGATCGAACCTTCGATCCGACCTGCGTTGTGCTCTGCCGAGGATCGGACATCGAGCACGAGGGGCGGTGTGGACGACTCCATTGCGGCGAGGAGCTCTCGCGGCGTGATCGCATTGGACCGACCGTGCCACACATTTGACGCCACCATCCCGGCAATTACGATCGGATCCTTGGCCGAACCGAAAGGCGGCGCATAAGCGAGGTCCGCATCGGCCAATTGATCCACGGTGAATCCTGCCTGAATCGCGACCGAAAGCACATCGATTCGCTTATCAACTCCGGACTCACCGAAGATCTGTCCCCCCAGGACACGGCCGGTCTCCGGGGAGAATAACAGTTTAATGAAAATCGGCCGAGCACCCGGAAAGTAACCTGCATGATGATTGTTCTGGGTGTAAATCACTTTGTAGGGAATTTTTCTGGCCTGAGCAGCCTTTTCAGACAAACCCGTCATACCGATTACCAGCTCGAACAGGCGAACGATCGCCGTGCCTGCCGCACCGCGAGTTTGCAGCGAGCAGTCGTCGCTCACCGCATTGGCGCCCGCGACACGCCCCTGCTTGTTAGCCGGGCCAGCCAGCGCGATTCGCATGCGCGTGCCCGTGGGCCAATAAAGCAACTCGGTCACGTCCCCCGCCGCGAAGATATCCGGATCGCTGGTCCGCTGAAATTCGTCCACGACCAGGCCGCCGGTCGCACCGATTTCCAAGCCGGCGTCTTTAGCCAGGCTGATTTCCGGCGTCACTCCGATCGACATCACGGCCAGATCAAACGCGATTCGTTCCCCGTTTGATAGAATCGCGTATGACTCGTCGCGCTCATGCACAACCCGTTCAATCCTGGTCCCCAATCGCAGCGAGACGTGTCGGCGCGCGAACGGCTCCAATCCGGCCGCCGCAATTTCCGGATCGAGCGGCGGAAGAATCTGCGGCGCCAAATCAACCAACGTGACGGAGAGATCACGCTGAACCAGCGCCTCGGCAACTTCGACACCTATGAATCCGCCTCCGATGACAAGCGCACGCCCCCGCGTGTGCCGCTCGATCAGATTGGCAATTGCATCGATGTCATGGAGAGTTCGGCACTCATGGACCCGCGGATGCTCGAAGTCCAATGTCGGCGGGCGAAATCCTTTCGCCCCGGTCGCGATAATCAGACGATCGTAGGGCGCTTCGAACTCTCGCATCGTGTCAAGCTGCCGAACACGGATGGCCCTTCGCTTTCGATCAATCGAGGTGACTTCATGCCGCACATGGACACTGACATTGAACCGCTCCCGCAATTGTTCCGGGGAGGTCACGAGCAGCTTATCCCTTGATTCAATTTCGCCTGAAAGATAGTAAGGCAGACCACAGTTCGCGAAAGAAATGTAGTCACCCATTTCGTACAGATCAATTTGTGCCGCTTCATTGGCACGTCGTGCGGCGGCAGCAGCGCCGGCGCCGCCGGCCACACCGCCGATGATTGCAATTCTTAGTGACATGGTTCACACATCCATTCAGAAGAGGCGTCGCAGCCAATCGATCCGCTAACAGGATGAGCACGAACTCGCGTTGATTCCACCGGAACACTTCGGTCGATTCCACGGCATCTTCGACAAAAGTCGTCCCATCGCGCATGTGTTTGTCAGCGCGGCAAACACCAGGCCGACCCCGACGATCGCCGACAAAATCGGCCAAGGCGGAATGAAAAGGCCGACGATGACCAACGCGCCGGCGACGATACGCACCTGTCGCTCCATGCTCCAGGGAGCATTCCTTTCTGACTCCGTCGGCAAGCCGGCCGACACCCACGCGTCAGTTCCGCCATCGACACTCAGCACTTCGCGACAGCCGGCCTTGATCAACATGTCCGCAGCGCGTGCTGCCCGGCCGCCACTCTTGCAAACAACCACGATCGGCCGCGACCGATCCAGTTCATCCATGCGACGAGTGATCTCGCCCAGCGGAATGTGACGAGCGCCAGGCATATGGCCCTGGGCATACTCGGCATATTCTCGAACATCCACAAGCTGACAATCTGATCGTTCCGCCAGCAACTCTTTCGCTCTTCCCGGGGTACAATTGAGCAACATCATGCGACTCCTCAGCGGCCTGCCTGCGTTACACCAGCGAACACTCCGCTTGACAACCATGTTCAACCAATATATTATATAATTATATGATTATAATTGCAAGGAGCGATTAATGGCTGCCAAGGCTTTTCTGAAGCCGGAACTGATCGAGCATGTTGCCCGGAGATTCCGGACGCTCGGTGATCCCACCCGCCTGACCATCCTCCAGGCGCTCCTGGCCGGCCCCGCAACAGTCACCGAGGTCATCAGAGCCACAGGAAGAGGACAAGCCAACGTGTCCAAGCACCTCTCGGTGCTCGCCGATGCGGACATCCTCTCACGAACCCGAGACGGAACCCGAATCATCTACGAAGTCATCGATCCCCTGGTGTTCAAACTGTGCGACATCGTTTGTGGTTCCGTTCGCAAACAAATGGCTCAACGACTGAAGGAGCATCAGAAGCTGCTGCTCGGCAAGCGGTAAGGCTTTTATTCCGTGCCCTTTGCGGGCGAAAGCCACTTCCGGATCCCCATGCGTCAATCGGCGCCCTGCCTTCCTGAGCAGTCGCTTCCCATGGCCCTCCATCAAAAGGCGGCTGATTTTTCTTGACCCATGTCCTGAGCGCGGTGTAATAGATTTGACGAGCCACGGTCGCTGATTTACCCCACATCTCAATTTCCGGAGGAGGCAACGATATGAACGGAAGCCCCTTCATTCTCCTTTGCGTCTCACTCGTTTCTCTGGCCGCAAGTCCAGCACGCGCGGGCGATCCCTCAAATCCCGGAGGCAATGACACGCTGGGCCGATGCTGTTTTCTGGGAATTGTTCCCACTCCGATTCTGTGCGAAGTCACGACGGAGCTTGAATGCTTTAACTTCGCCGCGCCAGTTTCGTGGACTCCCAACGCCGACTGCGACGAAGGCTGTGCGAATGGCACGGCCGGAGCCTGCTGCGTGCCGATGAACATTCCCGGCGCGGCCTACTGCATTCAGGCAACGTTGGCGGAATGTCTGTCTGTCGGCGGCGACTACCACGGAGACGGTTCAATCTGCTCCAACATCGAACCCTGTCCGCCACTGGGACGATGCTGCTTTTTCGGCATCGTCTATCCACCGTACCTGTGCGACGTCACGACAGAAGAATCATGCGGCGAGTACATCGGCGGAACCTGGACGATCGGCCTGACCTGCGATTGGCCCTGTGAGAACGCGTACGGCGCCTGCTGCATCGACATCGACGACGGCCCTCTGCAGTATGACACCTGTATTGTGACAAACGCGGAGCAGTGTGCCGCCGGCGGCGGTGCGTTCGCGGGCGCCGGCACAGAGTGCCACCTCGCAGCCTGCTGTCTGCCGAACGGCGGGTGCCAGGATACCGACCCGCGCTGCTGTGAGGCATCAGGCGGGCAACCGCAAAATGTGCCGTGCGACTCATCCACGGCCTGTCAGACGCCAACCACAGGTGCCTGTTGCCTGACACCCAACGTGCCTACGACGAATCACTGCGTTCAAGTCACGAGCCAGCAATGCGGAGAAATCGGCGGCAGTTATCAAGGCGATGGCACGCTGTGCAGTTCGGCCGCGACCTGTCCTCCGAGCGGCCGCTGCTGCTTCGTTGGGATTGCGCCATCTCCGACTCTCTGCGACGTGACGACGCAGGCCGAGTGCATGAATTATGCGGGTTTCGTTTCATGGACGGCATATCTGACCTGCGATTCTCCGTGCGAGCCATCCGGCGGCGATATCTTCTCGGCCTGCGGCACGCTCGGTCCCGGACCGCAGGCCTGCATCCTCTTCCATGCCGACAACGGCGAAACATTCGCGCTCGAGAATGCCGGTCCGGCGCCGGCAAATCGCGTCTGGGTCCGCGGCGTGATCGAGCCGTTTTCCTATCTGTGTTTCCCGATCGTGATGCCCGCCCTGGTGAACAACACCCTCTCAGTCTGTTTCGATCAGTGCGGCGTACTCGTTCAGGGCGTCGAGTGCATCTTATTCAGTTCCGACGGCGGCGGGCTTTATGTGATTGAGCACATCGGCGGCCACGCGGTGGGCGACCACGTCCGCGTTCGCGGCGGCCTGAACTCGGCGTGTGCAACTCTCTGCATGCAGGGCGATGGGTGCATTGAGGACAACACCATCGAACCCTGCATGAATCAACCGCTCGGGGCTTGCTGCAGTCCGCTTCTCGCCAATCCACTCGGCTGCATCATTACCACTGCGGCGAATTGTCTGCAGATTCAGGGCCAATTTCTGGGTGTGGGCACCGAATGTGTTCCGAACAATCCCTGCGCGGAGCCATCTGGACGCTGTTGTTTCCTTGGTTTCAACCCTGCGCAACCGCTGTGTGAAGTCACAACCTTGGCACAGTGCTACAGCCATCCCGCGCCGCTTTCGTGGACGCCCGGCATGACGTGCAACACACCATGTCCAACGCCATGCGCGCCGGGAGATGCCAACGGCGACGGAATCGTGGACGGCGAGGACATACCCGGCTTCGTTCGCGCGCTGTGCGGCGCGCCAATGGACGGTGATCGGCCGGACTGTTGTAACTTCGGGGCAGCCTCGATGGCGGAACATGTGAACGAATTCGTCCGGCGGCTGATCGGCGGCTGAGTCGGATGGACGACAGGCCAGCCGTACTTTCGCGCGCCGCAGACCTTCAACCGGGGTTGGCTACGTCTGTCTTCGGAGGCGGTGTCATGCCGTAGATAACGATATCGCCCGCTCCCATATCCTCTGGGTCGAAATCGGCGAACTTCTGCACCCCGCGAAACACGATCGTGAGGAGGGTGTCATTCGGGCGTCGCTCCCGCAGCTTCACTTGCAACCCGCCCTCATGCTCGACGTGAAACACGCCGACCACCAGCATCACCCGTCGATCGGCATATCGCCCACGGTAATCTGCCACGGCCTCGGCCATCGAATCGTCCCAGAGCGACTGGGACCAGTAAGCCTTCTGCATCATGCCGGACGCACTTGGCGTTTCTTCGGCCGGCTGCTCGCCATGCCCATGCGAATGACCGTGGACCGGCTGCGATTCGGCTTCGGATACCGGATTCGCGGCCACGTCCGTCAACTCAGCTGCCGTTTCGCTCAGGGCTTGAGGATCGATTTCGAGCTGGGAATCCGCCGATTCGGCCTCAGGGGCCTCAGAATCGGACACCTCGGCCGGTGAAGTCGAGGGCTGTGTCGTGGCGGCGCCATCTTCGCCATGATGCGACATGACCGCTTCGAATCGCTCACGATATGCGCCATCCAGCAGCCTGCACTCCCGAGGCAGCCACGCCTGATCGACAGGCTCAACCGTCGCACGATATGCCGCAAACGGCAATCCGGACTTGCCAAAAGCTCGCATGAGCCGCCAAGGCGCGTTCGCTGCAATGACTGGTATGGACGCGCTACGGCAATATTCGATCATCGGCCGATGCGATACCGCGTAGTTTCGCTTCTGGCGCGTTAATTCTCGAAAATCGTCCTCGTTGATTCGCTTGTCCAGGTACGAATCAAGCGCTGACTGCGTATCACGCTCGAAGAACTCCATCGCCAGCGTGACAGGGCGCCCACGACCATGCATCGCGGCCAGAAGCTGGGCTTCGAGCGCATTACAGACAACGTTCGAATGCTCTTCGCCGAAGAGCACAGCGTCTGCGCTTCGTACCATTTCCACAATCGTTCCGAAGGAGACCGGTCTTCCCGTCCGGCCGTCGAAGGCGTGAAACTGCTCGGTCAGAAACGGATTGCCGCCGTTGGCACGCATCAATTCCCCCGGATTCGGACTCGCGCATCCGAACATTTCGAGAGAAACCAATCCCATGAGGGCAACGGCCGCACCGATTCTCATTGTATTGCTCTTTCACATGCCGCGGCGAAGGTAACGTAACGAACACCCGGACCCAACGCGGCGCCCTATTCATTCTCGTGCTTCACAGCCTTCAACTCCGCATCCATTCCCGGGCGTGGAAGCAAGTATTGATGCTTGAATTGTTCCGCAGTTCGCGAACGAAGCCGGCGTAAGCGCTTTTCCCGCTCGGAGAGATAGCCATCCGGCAATTCCGCCAGTTCGACGGAATGCAGACGCATGGACTGACGCTTCGATGCATACTCGACGCTGACGTCGCAGAGCGCGCGATCAAACCGATCCGCGACCTGTCCGAGCAGGTCGGCCGCTCCACGCTCCAGATAAAGGCGATACCTCGGCACTTCATCAAAATGCGGCGACAAAACGAAAAGGTTCGGCGGCGACGCGACTTCCCGAAACGCGCGCTGCATCGCCGACACAACCTGGTTTTCGGTCAGTTTTTCGCCGGTCATGGATGCCGTATGCGCGTCACGGCTGAGAAACTCAATCATCGGCGCTTCGCCATGCCAACCGGTCACACGAACTCGGTCGCCCATGTCGTATCGATACAGGCCGCTATGATTTGTGAGCACGAGGAAATACTCGTGATCGACCCGCACCTCGTGGCTGCGAAGCACCGTCGCGGTGGGCGAGCCGTATTCATCCGCCGGAATAAACTCGAAAAACTGGGATGCCACTGCAAGAATACCCGCCGCCGTCGTGTCGTCGATCGGGATCGACATGCGGCCTTCGCTTGCAATCAGGCCGATGTCCCGTACGGGTGCATCGCCGAAATAGCGCGGCAGCTGCGACTCATAGAGACCCATGGTGCCGCCCGTCCAGTGGGCGCGGAATCCGAGCCGCCAATAATCCTTCGGATAGAACGTGCCTGTGCGATCGACGATCGCCTCCAGGCGCCTCGCCAGCGCGGGATCGGCTCTCAATCGCGGCGAGATTGCCCTGCGAATTTCTTCGGGAATCGACAATGCGGCTGACAGCGTGCCGTCATGAATATCGCGAATCATCTCGTCGCGATGCTCATGGGCGGTCTTCGCAAGCAACAACAGCGTGGATGGATTGGCGGTCACGAGCCACCCCACATCTTTCGGAATCGCGAGCCGCATGATGGCATAGTACTTGGAGCGGGGATCGCTGATGCCCGCGATCGCCAGCGGCGAAGTGTAGTAGCGCTTGACGAGCCATTTCTGCGTGGATGCCAGCAGCCCGGTGATCGCACCGCAGGGCACACCGCAAGGCGCGGCGTGATCATTCATGGGACTCGTAACCTGCACGATATGTCGCAGAAAGGTGCCGCGGTGATCGATCAGAGCCTGGAGGCCCCAGATGTTCCAGCCGTTGCGACTCTGAGCCAGTGTGCGCTTCGTGACGGGTATGTACTTCGGTTCGGCAGTCGTGCCGCTCGTGAGTGCGAACATGAGGATCTTTTCGGCCGGATGAAACAGCGCCGATGTGTCGCCATGACGGACCGCGTCGATATACGCCCGGCTCTGGTCGTATGTGCGGATGGGCACCTGATTGCGAAAATCCTCGTAGCATCGGATGCGATCGAACCCATGCTCGCGTCCGAAGCGACTCAGAGCGTGGTTTCGGACGATTTCAAGGAGCAGATCAGTCTGTGCGGATGTCGCACGTTGAACGGTCCGGTAGAACCCGCGCGTGGTGATTGCGGCGTGCTCTCTCGCAAGCGTGCAGACGATTCGATCGTACCAGGGACGGCGGACAGACATAAGGCGAGCATGATAGTCGATTGTCGAACCGAGGACGACGGGCAGGATTCCATCCGCGAATCTCGAACTGAGTCCGACCGGAGACGGATCGCTAGTTATTGCTCACGTCGACCGGTGCAGCCTGAAGCTCGGGTTCGGCATCGTCCAACACCTCGGGAACGACGCGGCCTCGCATGTCGACGGTCGGCTCGCGTCCGGCCGCCACGGAGATATGGTGGAACGCCCGTTCGCTGCGAGCAAGTTCGCCGAATCGCGCCTTCACGAACATGTTATCGGGTTCAAATTCTCGAGAGAGATAGCGATCGAAGAAATGCGTCGAATGGCGACAATATTGCTCCGGTTGCAGGTCCACGGATTGATTGTGCTTGGCGCGTGCGACGATCCAGAGATACCGCGGCTGCGGCGCAAGGGCGTAAAGCAAGCGGGACTGGTCCACTGGAATGTAGCTGTCTCGCTCGCCATGAATAAACAGGATCGGCGTCGGCCGCATCCGTCCGAGCGCCTTGCGCACGGAGGGAAACCTGCATTTAAACTTGAATCGGCACGTCAACACCACGCACCAGCGAAGGAATCGCCAGAACTCCGGCGGATGATTCTCGTAAAGCACCTTGACCTTCGCGAACACGCTTGCGAGTTTTCGCATCAGGTATTCAAGGGTGCAGTCGGAGGAAAACGCTCCGTCGCACACGATCGTCTTCACCGAAGGACAGATTTCTGCCGCAAGAATCGACGCGCACGCACCGCGCGAGATTCCAAACAATCCGATCTCGATCGGCCGGCCCTGTTCCTCCAGCCATTGCTCGGTCACGGTAATCGCCGCAACCATGTCCATCACTTCGCGATCGCTCGGCCACTGTCGCGGCGTATAGCCCTCCTCCTGCGCCGAATCGCCGTGCCCCCGAAAGTCAAACGTGAAGATGTCATACCCCGCGGCAACCAGCTGCCGGCAGTACCGCGCGGCACTGTGCCGCGTGCTCTTGAACTCCGGTGCGAAAATAATGCAGCCGCGTGAACGGCGACCAACCGGCCGGATCAGCGTGCCCCGCAATCGAATTCCGTCGGCCGCGAAGAAGTCCCGATCCTCACCACGCAACGGAATGAAGCCCGTCTGGACCATCGAGAACGGCGGTTCGGTATCGCGGAGAATATTGAGGCTGATTCGAACGTATTTACCGAGAATCAGCGCCGGAACGACGATCAGAAGCACGATCGTGAGCAGGATCGACGTCAATGCCCAGTTGTGGGATATGGTCACCCACAACCCATCGATTCCCAGCGATGCCAGCGCGAGGTGTCCGGTCAAGTGCGAGTCTCCGAACGACGAAACAGAATTTTATCTGTCCGTCCCCAAAAATAAACCCATCCCCCGGCGGGCCGAGTTTCGGAGGCAGGCGGTAATTCTCATAGCCGCTCCTACGGATACAATGGCAGGAAATCAACCCAACCGAGGGGTTGATTCGTGAATTCCATGCACAGAACTCCGCTCCTGAAAATCCTTGAGGCCTACCAACCGATCGACGACGTCGATGCGGCCCAGCGGGACCGGATCGTCCAATTCGTTCGCTCGGAACCGCGGTGTTTCGAAAGGTCCCTGGCGGCGGGTCACATCACGGGGTCCGGCTGGCTGATCGATCGCACGGCTCGGCGGGTGCTGCTCACCCATCACGCCAAACTCGACAAATGGCTGCAGTTGGGCGGACATGCCGATGGAGACCCCGACACGCTTCGCGTCGCGATTCGCGAGGCACACGAGGAGTCCGGCCTGACTGACATTGTTCCCCTGTCAGCCGAAATCTTCGACCTCGACGTGCACTGGATCCCGCAGCGCAGCGATGTCCCGGCTCATCTGCATTACGACATTCGCTTTCTTCTGCAGGCCAGGGGAAGTGACGACCATGTGAAATCCGATGAATCGCACGAACTGAGATGGTTTAACCTCGAAGAACTTGCCGACTTCCCGGTTGGACAGTCCGTACGGCGAATGTGCGAGAAATGGAGAGTATACATTCAAGGCGAGGAGCAGCGCCATTCCGCGTCAGGAACCCGATCATGAGCGCCGCGCATGAACTGCCTTTTGAGGCGATAGCAGCAGTCACCCATGCGCTGAACTGCGGCGCGCTGATGATCAACCGTGCCGGCACGATTGTTCACGCGAATGACCGATTTGGTGAAATATGCTCGATGCCGAAGTCGGAGATCGTAGGTCGCCCGCTCGAATCGCTGTACGAAATCGAGGCGGATGTGAGTTTCATTCGCGACCGGATCGCACGATTTGACACTGCGTTTGAAGATGAATTTCACGTGGCACGCCCCGACGGCACGCGGGTACCGGTTATCATCTCAAGCCGCCCCCTTGGTAATGCCGACGTCGTGGCATCCTTTTACAAAGTCATTACGGTCATCGACATCACGCCACAAAAACGCATGGAGGATCGGCTGACAGAGGATTACCGCCAGATCGCGAAATTAAGCGACACGGTCCTCGAACAGGCCATCGAACTGAAGCACCACTCTGAGCGTCTCGAGCAGAAGGTCCGCGAGCGAACCCGTGAGCTCCATGAGGCCAACATGGACGCCATCTACATGCTGGCCGTCGCAAGCGAAGCAAAAGACCAGGATACCGGCTCGCATGTACTGCGCATTCGACGATACACCGAACTACTTGCGCTTGAGCTGGGGCTGCCGGCCGCGACAGCTGATCGCTTCGGGTATTCGGCAATCCTCCACGATGTCGGCAAGATGATCGTGCCGGACGAGGTCCTGAAGAAGCCGGGGCCGCTCACGCCCGAGGAGCGCCGGATCATCGAGAGCCACACTCTCGCTGGTGAGCGCATTCTCTCCAATTCCCCTTTCTTTGAGATCGCCCGGCTGATTGCACGGAGCCACCACGAAAACTGGGACGGCACCGGCTACCCCGATGCGCTGGCGAACGAAGCGATTCCTTTCGCCGCACGGATCGTCCGGCTTGCGGATGTGTACGACGCGCTTCTGAGTCCTCGCGTATACAAGCCCGCGTGGCGGCCAGAAGATGCAGTGGCCGTCGTCCGCAAGGGACGCGGCAACCTGTTCGATCCTGCCATCTGTGATGTATTCCTGCGCATTCAGGACACACACGCCTTTCAGGCAATTCGGGAACTCCCCGCGTAGGTCAAGCGCTGGATCAGACCTGCTCGACTGATAGCGTGCCCTTGGACCGCGCTCCGCGAACGTGCAGCCGAATGGCCTCCGCCACTTCCATCGGCGCGGAGATCGATTCCAGCGTGAAACTCTCATCGGTGGCGTCGGAACTGTAAATCTCGATCCGTCCGGTGTTCACGATTCGATCAATGACGCCCTGGATCACGCGGACGTCGTCGACACGGATCAGCTCGAGCTGATCCGTCACGCGCGTCAGGACACCGCGATGAAGGAACAATCGTTGCGTCGTCAGATGATATCGAAAGCCGAACACAACGAGCGCCTCCCGCGCCAGCATCGTGACGGCCGCGCCGACCACAAAGATCCATGCAACCTGCACAAGCGAGCGGTCCCCGCCCCCGAAACGCGATGCGGCATAGAGCCCGCCACCGCTGATCAGAATCAACATGAACCACGATCCAGTGGACGCGCGCCAGGCGGGTCGCGCCTGCCAGATGCTCTGTTCAAGCCGTGGATCGCGATAGACATCCCCAATGGGTGCACTTGGTGCCTTCACCGTGACATCATCCGGCTTTGCTAATTCGGCCTGTCCGCCGATTGTCGCACGCGCGATGGGATGCTCGGCCACGGTAGACGCCGCCGCTCCGACCCGGTTCATGGCATGTTCGCCCCTGCTTTCCGCGTTCGCGCGAATGGCCGTCCGCTCCGCCGTGGAACGACCACTTGTCGCAGCGACCGCAGGCTCGGCTACAATGCCCGCACCGAGAACGCGCGCCACCTTCCGGCCGCAGTGCCGACAGAAACGGCTGTCAAGCTCGATCATTCGAATGCAGTTTCGGCATTTCATGGGCGCGAACCTTCGGCGCGGAATCGGCGCTCTATGGGTTCATATCGGGAAAAAAATGCGGAAATCGCCACACGAATCCGGGGCGCGCAATCGCGACCGATCGCATTCATCGCTCATCGCCAGGGTGAAAGGAACGACGGCCGCTCAATATCCGCGAGAAGTGTACGGCTCGGCCCAGAGATCGTAACCGTCGGCACGGCTGAAGCGTGTGTCGATGAATCGATGCTCGGCGTGCCCATCGAGGAACGAGACGGAATAGCGTGAATATCGCTTGTGCCAGCCCATTCTGAGCTGCTGGAGACAGCTCTGACCATAGGAACCATCCGACGGCCGCGCATCCTGCATCAGCGCGTTCATCGGACCTTCCATCGTGAGTACGAACTCGGAAGCGTGACGGCCGATCTTGTCGCGAAGCAGCTCACGCCCGCCCGCGCTCATCTTCCCGAGATCCTGATAAATGCCCGCCTTGTTGCTCCAGGGCGGGGAGGCAAGCCAATTCCAGTTGATTGAGTAGCTGTTGCCGTTGAGGGACCAGGTCGGGGCATTGGCCGTCAGAACCGGAACGGCGCACGGATCGTCGGCGAAGGCTGTCAGCGTGAAGGAATCAGATGGACACATGTAAGTCATCACCGGTCCTTCGCACATCATCGGAGCAAGGTAGCGGTTATATGGCCGTTCATGCGTCTGCACCTTCCGAACATCAACCTTCTGGCCGAGAATCGGATGCACGCGATCGACTTGAAAACCGCCATAGACATATTCGGAAAGCCGCTCAATATCCGCGCCGTTGTACTGAAATCCGAGATGCCAGGGTTGAGTCGGCGCGCCCGCGTCTTCCATGTACATCAGGGCGGAAGCGCCTATCTGCCGCATGTTTGCGAGACACTTCGCGATGTTCGCGCTCTCGCGGGCGGCCGATAACGAAGGGAGCAGAATGGACAGCACGAGCGCAGTGATACCAATGACAATGAGCAACTCGAGCAACGAAAATGCTCGCGCCCGCTGCCTTTGCAGGACGACTGACTCGCCGGAACTGGCGTCCATCAAAACCCGTTCCCTACTAATTGTCCCGAAATGTCGAGAAATGACACCCGTAGGCGTAGTATATCAGTCGCCAAACGGCGGTTGCTAGACCCGGCGTGAGTATTTTTCATGCCAAGTCCCCCATCGGAATCTCTCGCGTATCGGGCTCTTTCAATCGCTCGAACGCCATGCCGATCGGTTCACTGAGACATGGGCGAGCCCGCCTGCCACATTCCACAATCCACTACAATATAGAAGCTTACATCGCTTCGCCCTGTTCACGCAACCAATCACCGACGACGCCGGAGCATCAATGCTGCCGCGCAGACGAGCAGTCCGACCGCCGGCTCGGGCACGACGACCAGGGACAATTTCGGCGCCCCGTTGTCCCCCCCTTGTTCGCTGGCGACGAATGTATAGGAAACGCTCGAATCCGCCGCAGCCAGCCAGAGGCTTACCAGACCGCCCGCCGCCAGATCAGAAGCAAAGCCGGCCTCCGGCGACAGGGAGTAGGTCGCGGGGGAATTGGGGCCGCTCGCGTAGGCAAAAGTCCCGAGTAACTCGGTCCCCGCACTTAGGAAGCCGGGGAGCGAATCGTACGTCACTCCGTCGGGGGTCGGTGATTGAGGCCGGCCTATGCCTTCAATCCACGAATCGTCCTGCATCCAGCTCACCGAGAACTGGCCGGAACTCTGAGGATTGAACATTGGATGACCCGGCGCATTCGAGTTGAGTTCTAGAATTGCAGCGATCACCGACCACTGGCCGGCGCCGAATGCTTCGTCAAGAGATATTGCAGCTGCCGAGAGATCGAATCGAATCACCGATTGAAAATTGCCTTTGGGCAGGCCGCTCGCCGCCACCGACAAACCACCGCCCCCGCCAAAATTGCTGGCCGGACTCAATTCCGACACGAAAGCATCATCCACCGCAAAAAGGTCGACTACCTCGGCAGCCTTCAGGCTCGATTGCGAAATCAAGACAACCGCCAATCCCACCATGAAAGACCTTGTTACACTCCTCATATGTGCTCCATTCAGTCTGCTTCACCTGATGCGGGCATCGAAGCCGCCCCTTCCTTATTGTTCGCGCGCCGACTCCAGATCAGGCGATGAAGCGGCGAATTTCATTCCAAAATCCGCTGTTATGGGATGGGCGGGGCGGCCTGGGACCGCTGTTAAATATGCGCAATCCCGCTCCGAGCCCCGGTTTGACGCATACTGGCGCGCCGACTATTATCCGCGACGTCGCGGACGGGGCGTAAGTCCAACGTTCATAAAGGATTGTCCGAATGGCACATACCGGCGGGGCCACGACTTTGCAGGAAGTGTCGCGTCACGCGATGCTCGCTTTCGGACTGGCGGCGACGTTTTCTTTAGCGGGCTGCCAGCGCGGCTCGATCAGCGAAAGCAGCGGTGGGCCGACCGCTGAGGAGTTGGTCAGTTACTACAGCCCGCGTGCGATCAAGATCCTTCCATTCACCAAGCCTCGCAGCTTTGACATGTCCGACGATCTGCCGGACGGCATCGCCGTTTCGCTTCGACCGCTCGATGAATCAGGCGATCCGACAAAAGCCTACGGTAA
The DNA here is from genome assembly GCA_019636475.1 of Phycisphaerae bacterium. NCBI lineage: Bacteria > Pseudomonadati > Planctomycetota > Phycisphaerae > Phycisphaerae bacterium. Next base: position 9,676 of record JAHBXN010000013.1, on the reverse strand, counting down.
GTTTAACTTTGAACTCTACTCCTACCGCAAGGCAGCCGGTGATCATCGCGGAACGCTGCTACAGACGTGGACGCAACCCATTCTCAGCCCGAAGGATCAGAAGAAATTCTGGGAGCGCGTGACCTCGACGTATGAGTTTCGGCTCGACTGGGCAGGCTCTCCCATTCCACCGCAGGAGAAGTATGTCCTTGTGGCATCCTTCGAAGCCCCCGGCAGCAAGCGACTGTTTGATGAGTACGAATTTGAATTCCGCATTACGCGGGAGGATGTCATCAATGCCGGAAAGGGCGCCGCCGCTCCGAAGTAAGTCCAACGCGGAAGCTTGTCCAAGGAGGAGCTACGCGACGCGTTACTGAAAAAAGGAGTGCCGCAGGATGTTCGGCGGCCGCAGGTGCAGTCGGCGTCCGACCGACACCGCGCCCGAGTATACTCAGCCGGCACCGCAAGGAGAACTGGATCATGAGATTTCGAAACGTTTTGGTCACCGCCGGCGCGTTGGCTGTCAGCACGATGATGGGATGTTCGGAGAATAAGCTCACGCGCCAGAACTACGACCTGATTCGAGTCGGTTCGTCGCAGAAGGAAGAAGTGAAGTCCGCGTTGGGCGAGAGACATCTGATCGACCGAGGCGCTCAGTGGGAGTATGACGACGAAAGCCGTCATATCTCCGTCTGGTTCGAGTTCGACAAGTCCGGCGTGGTCACTCGAAAGCAGTGGTGGAGCGGGGACGGCGGGCTTGAGCACGATTCGCAGGCCGGCCCCGAAGGCGAAACGATTTACGAAGGCAAAGGCGCGACGACCATCGATCGGTAGCCGCGATCCCAGCGAATTCCCGCTCGATTCCGTTGGCCTGAGAAATTACGGTGCCATCGAAACCGACCGTCATCGCGGATCGGTTTCGTTCTTGATCCGGACCCCGCGCAGCCGCCGCGAGGCTGAGATGCGAGGCGCACCGGGGTTCGGCGGTGGGTCAACCTCTCACCGCACGCACCATTGCGCGAACGCGTTTCGGATCCGGCGGATTCTCCCAGCAGCCATCGCGTTTCAAATAGCTTCCGACAATCAGACCGTCCGCCAGATCGGCATAATCCCGCACGTTGTCCGGTGTCACACCGCTGCCCACAAAGACCGGCTCATCGATCGAGTCTGCCGCGGCGGCGACGTCCGCCACGCGTGCGGCATGTCCGGTTGCTCCCCCCGTAACAATGACGCCTTGGGCCCCGCAATAAACGGCCGCTCGCGCCGTCTCGGCGATTTCAATGTCCGCCGTGATGGCATGGGCTGAATGCTTCTTCTTGATATCCACGATGACCGCCACATCCTCTGCGCTGACCGCCCTTCGAAAACGCAGCAGCGGGCCCGCGTCCGCATCGGCCATCAGCCCTTCGTCCGCGACATGAGAAAAGACGAATCCCTCGCACCGAACAAACTGAAGCCCGGCAGCGGTCGCGACTGAAATCGATTCACGATTGGCGCCCGCCAGAACCTGCACACCAAGCGGAAGATCGGTCGTGCCTCGTACCGCAGCGCATACGGCGGTCATGGCGGCGACAACCTCCGGACCGACGCAGCGATTCAGATAAGGCACATCGTGCATGTTTTCCAGAATGATGGCATCGACACCGGCCTTGGCGAGCAGCAAGCCCTCCGAGACGGCATCGCGGCAGAGTTCCGCGACGCGCTTCCGAGAGCGCGGCGTACCGGGCAATGCGCCGACATGAATCATGGCGATCAACGCAGGGCGCTTCAGCGATTGCAGGAACGAAAGAGAGGGCGGTGTCCTGACCAAGGCGGTGTCCTCAAAATAAGTGACCTTCATTGCCCTTCATCGGCGACCTGGCGGGCCGCCCTCGACGGCGTCCGCACCCTCCGGCGCGATCAAACTCGGAATTTGCAGTCCGCGCTCGTCCGCCGAGCCGGGAATCAGATTGTCCAGCAGGATTCCAACGATGGCCGCGATGCCCATGCCGGTCACGCCGATCGACTCGATGATCGACTTAACGGACAACGCCCATTCATCCGGACGCCGAACAAACGAGAACTTCGACAGGAAACCTTCGATCCATTGCATCATGCTTTCCGACAGCGACGACCATCCCGGCGAGTAAGTCCCCCCGCCTTCAAAATAGGCCGGCACGCTCAATCCCATGAACAGGCTGAAACCGGCAATAAACAGATTTCGCTCGCTCGACAGGTCCGCCTTCGAAAGCTGCTGAACGCCGACGGCCGAGATCAGTCCGAAGAGTACACAGTACAGGCCGCCGACGACCGGGCCGGGGATCGTCGCGGCAAACGCGCCGAACTTGGCAAACAATCCGAGAAAGACCAACAGCACAGCGGCGATCTGAACCACGTGGCGAGATCCCACGCGCGTCAGCCCTACGAGGCCGATATTCTCCGAATACGAGGTGGAACTGAACCCGCCAAACACGCCGGTAAGAAAACAGCCAATTCCTTCGCACCCAATGCCGCGTGAGATCTGCTTCGGCGTCGGATCGCCCGCGCCGGCCATGTGCGAACAGGCGTGATAGTCGCCGAACGACTCGATCATCGACGCGAGATAAGCCGCCAGGCCCGCAATGACGAAACCGACCTCGAACTTCGGCAGGCCCCATGGAAAGACTACCTCGCTCGGATTGATACGCAGCCAGCGGCTTTGTCGAACGTAGTCCAGATTGACGTGCGAGGGGTGTCCTTCACCAAAAACGCCCGTCGCGCTCAGAAGCCAGCAGACCCCGCACGACACGCAAATGGCACTCAGAATCGGGAATATCTTGAAAAACCGCCATCGTCTTGAAAGCCCCAGCGAACAGACGATGACGAGCAGCATCGTCAGGCCGCTGATCGGCCAATGCGTTCCGGCCTTGGGCGCGCCATGCTTGAATAACGCCAGTCCAATGAGCATGATCACCGGGCCGACCACGACCGGCGACAACATGCGACGCAACCGGCCCATCAATCCGCTGAATCCGACGAGCATCTCCACGACGGCACCGACCATGATGGTCCCGGCGATGTACTGCATCATTGTCGCGGCGTCCCAGTTGTTGGATGCCAGTTTGCCTGTCGCGATGATGGCGAAAAATGCGGCAAGAAACGAAAAACTCACGCCCTGAATGATCGGCAGACGAGCCCCGAAAGTGGACTGGATGAGGGTCGCCAGCCCGCTACAAAGCATCACGCTTGAGATCAGCAATGCCGTCTGGGCGGCATCCATGCCCATCGCCGGGCCGAGCAGCAGCGGCACAGCCACCGTTGATCCGAACATCGTAAGCGCATGCTGAATCGCCAGGATCAGTGCCCGGCCGAATGGCGGCTTGTCGTCGATGCCGTATAGAATCCCGTTGCGTCTGTTCATGCCGCATCTCCGCGAATCGCTACGACGTTCTGCCGCCGATCACGCCCGTCAGATCGAGAGGCCGTAGCCTAACGCGTCGAGTTCCATCGGACCACGGCACCGTCGATCGCGAACATTGTCGGCGAGCAGGCGTTTAGAGAAGTGTGCCGTGGAGCATGACGGCCGCGATTGAGAAGTAGATGACGATGCCGGTCACGTCCACAAGCGTTGCGACGAAGGGGGCCGACATGACGGCCGGATCAAGCCCCATTCGCTTGAGCAGCAACGGCAGCATCGAGCCGGTGAGGGTTCCGTACAGGACGACGCCGATGAGGCTCAGTGAAACCGTCAACGCAAGCAGCATGTAGTGCTCGCCGTAAGTCTCGTCCCGCCAGGGCCAGAATACGATGCGCAGCATGGCGATGCCGCCAAGCACTGTGCCGAGTGCCAGACCCGCGCCGATCTCGCGATACATCACGCGCCACCAGTCTCTCAGATGGACTTCCTCGATGGCCAATGCGCGAATGACAAGCGTCGATGCTTGCGAGCCGCTGTTGCCGCCGCTGCTGATGATAAGCGGAATGAACAGCGCCAGGACCACGGCCCGCGCAATCTCATGCTCAAAATAGCCCATCGCCGTAGCCGTCAGCATCTCGCCCACGAACAGAATCGCGAGCCAGACCGCACGCTTTCGGACCATTTCGAAGAAACCGACGTTCATATACGGCGCTTCAAGAGCCTGAACCGCACCCATCCGCTGCATGTCTTCGGTCACTTCCTCTTCGGCAACGTCGAGAATATCGTCAACCGTCACCATACCGACGAGTAGACCCGCGGAATCAACGACGGGCAAAGCGACCCGGTCGAGGCGTTTGAACTCCCTGACCGCGTCTTCCTGATCCTGCTCCACGCTAAGGACGTCGTATCGGCGATCCATCAGCTCGGACAGCCTGCGCGACGGATCAGCAAGAACCAGCTCACGCAAGCGAATGTCATCAATCAGGCGGCCCTGATCGTCCACAACATAAATGACATTCATCGTTTCCTTGTCGTGCCCCACCTTCCGAATGTGGTCGAATACCTCGCTGACCGTCATGTTCTCCCGCACGGCGATGTAATCCGGCGTCATGCGGCGGCCGACGGAACTCTCCGGATAGCCGAGCAGCGTCGTGGCGATCTTGCGCTCGTCCGGCGACAGCAGTGTGATGAGTCTCTGGGTGACCGCGCCGGGCAGTTCTTCCAGAAGCGCGGTTCGGTCGTCCGGTGCCATCTCGTTCAGGACGGCCGCGACGCCTTCGTTGCCCAGTGCGCGAAGAATCTCCTCCTGTTGTTCGAGCGTCAGGTACTCGAAGATATCGGCGGCGAACTCACGGGGCAGAATTCGAAACAGCACGGCCACGTCCTGCGGCGACATGTCCGTGAAGATCTCGGCGACGGTGTGCGCAGGCAGCGCTGACAGCGATTTCCGCAGCTCGGCAAATTGCCGAGCGTGCAGCATTTCCAGAATGTCCGGACCGACAAGCGCCCCAAACATGTCACGGTCTCCACCAAACCGCGCGAGCGCACCCCGCACCGCGGCATGACAAAGTCCCGAATGGTACACCATGCGTCAAGCGAAGTCTTGAAGGCGACGGAATTTCCGGAACCCGATCATCATCCCGCGCTAAGAGGGGACTCGGCGCGAACAAGATGCCAATTGATTCAGGCCGGCGTCACTCAGGCCGATTTGCACCGAGCGAACCGGGGGCTTATTTCACAATAAGGTTCAGCATCCTGCCCGGGACATAGATCGTCTTGACGATGCGACCTTCGCCAATTCGCCCCTTCACCCGGTCATCAGCCAGAGCCGCCGACCTCACGGCCGACTCATCCGCCGACTTCGAGACGATCACTTTGCCCGCCATTTTGCCGTTGACCTGAACGGGAACCTCAACCTGCGAATCCTCGACCATGGCCGCATCCCATGTCGGCCATGATTCATAAGCGAGGCTGCCGATCCACATTGTCCCGCGCAGTCGCTCCCAGAGTTCCTCGGCGATGTGCGGCGCAAATGGCGACAGAATCAGCGCGAAACGTTCAGCCTGCGACGGATGGATCGACTTAAGTCGATATGCCTCGTTGACAAACTCCATCATTGCGCTGATGGCCGTGTTAAAGGCCATTCGATCGATGTCATCGCCGACTTTGCGAATGGTCTTATGGAGCACGCGCTCGAGCGCGGCGTCGGGTTCGGCATCGCGCGAGGCCACCATAGCGGACAGTTCGCCCGTCGCCTCGTTGACGACGAGCCGCCAGGCCCGCTGAAGGAAACGAAAGACGCCCGGGACATCCCGTGGATTCCACGGCTTGCTCGCTTCCAGCGGCCCCATGAACATCTCATAGAGCCGAAGCGAATCGCCGCCGTATTCGTGAACCACCTCCTCGGGGTTGATCACGTTTTTCATGCTCTTTGACATCTTCTCGACCGCACCGGTCAGCTTCTCACCGGTGGCCCTGTGAAACGCGCCATCCTCACGAAAGTCGATATCGTCGTATCCGACGTAGGCGCCACGCGCATCGACATATGCGAACGCGCGGATCATGCCCTGATTGAACAACTTGCCGAACGGCTCCGGCGTGCTGACGTGGCCCAGATCGAAGAGTACCTTATGCCAGAATCTGGCGTATAGCAGGTGCAGCACCGCGTGTTCCGCTCCGCCGACATACAGATCAATTCCTCCGACATGCGGAGTGCCGTCTTTGCGAGCCGATCGCATCCAATATTGCTCAGCGTCCCGGCCGCAGAATCGCGTCTTGTTTTTCGGATCGAGGAACCGCAGGTAGTACCAGCAGGAGCCGGCCCACTGGGGCATGGTGTTCAGTTCCCGCTGATAGCTCGCACCCTGTCGCTGCACTGTCACCCAGTCCTTTGCGCGTCCGAGCGGGGGCTCGGGCACCGTGATTTGAACGGGGCTTGCAGCGTTCGCCACTTCGACCGCCGGGCGAAAGTCCGTCATCGGAGGCAGCGTCACCGGCAGTTCGCTATCCTCAAGCGCGACAATCCGTCCGTCCGCTCCATGCAGGATCGGGAACGGCTCGCCCCAGTAACGCTGCCGCGAAAACAGCCAGTCCCGAAGCTTGTAGTTGACCGTGCCGCGCCCAATGCCCTGCGCCTCGAGCCAGGCCGTGATGCGCTTCTTGAATTCACGCGTGGACAGGCCGTCGAAATTCCCGGAACCGACCGCTGTGCCTTCGCCTTCGTACGCCGCGTCACGAATGTTGAATGTCCCGTTGCCGTCAGCCGGTTCGACCACTTTGCGTATGGGCAGATCAAACGTCGTCGCAAAATCGTGGTCGCGCTGGTCATGCCCCGGAACAGCCATGATCGCACCGGTGCCATAGGTCATCAGCACATAATCCGCGACCCAGACGGGAACCTTTTCGCCATTCGCCGGATTGATCGCAAACGCGCCGGTGAAGACGCCGGTCTTCGACTTATTGTCGGCCGTGCGGTCCAGTTCGGATCGGCTTGCCGCCTGTGCGACATACTCACGCACGGCTTCGCGCCGATCAGGCGTGGTGATCCGATCAACCAGAGGATGTTCCGGCGCAAGAACCATATATGTCGCACCGAAGAGCGTATCCGGCCGCGTCGTGAAGATCTCGATGTGTCCGTTGTGGTCAGCCAGCCTGAATCGAACTTGTGCGCCCTCGCTGCGTCCGATCCAATTGCGCTGCATCAGTTTCACGCTCTCGGGCCAGTCCAGCTCGGCGAGATCCGATTCAAGCCGATCGGCATATCGGGTGATTCGCAGCATCCATTGTTTGAGCGGTCTGCGATAGACCGGATGGTTTCCGCGCTCGCTGCGCCCCTCGTTCGTAACCTCTTCGTTGGACAGCACAGTGCCTAGCGCAGGACACCAGTTCACCGGCACCTCCGCCAGATAGGCCAATCGATGAGAATCGACAAACTCTCGAACCGCCGACTCGCCGCTCGATTTCACGTCGTCAGGTATTTCCAGCTCGGCGATCGGCCGCGCCCGCTTGGCCTTCTCGTCATACCAGGCGTTATAGATCTGGAGGAAGATCCATTGCGTCCAGCGGTAGTAGTCCGGGGCCGTGGTTGATATCTCGCGGTCCCAGTCATAGGAGAAGCCGAGCATCTTCAACTGTCGGCGAAAGTTGTTGATGTTCTTTTCCGTGGTGACCGCCGGATGCTGCCCGGTGTCAATGGCGTGTTGTTCAGCCGGAAGGCCGAACGCGTCCCACCCCATGGTGTGAAGGACGTTGTATCCGCGCATTCGCCGATATCGCGCGATGATGTCAGTCGCCGTGTAACCTTCCGGGTGTCCGACATGCAGCCCCGCGCCGCTGGGGTATGGGAACATGTCCAGCACGTAGTATTTCTTCTTCGAAGGATCAAAGCCCGGTTCTCCCGGATTGGAAGTACGAAACGTCTTGTTCGCCTCCCAATAGCTCTGCCACTTCGATTCGATATCGCCTGGCGCGTATTCGCCGCTCATTCCAATGCTTCCTTATTCACATTTCGCCGCTCGAAGCGGACCCGCCCTGACCGAGCCGTGCAGCCAACCTCGCGAGTCAAAGCACGACAATCTAATCGCTGTCACGACATGCGCGTATGACCCTCATCAACCGGGATACCGCAGCCCGATTCCACACGCGGCGTTGCCCCCGCGCATCATGTCGGCACCACCCAACCACCACCGACGAGACACGATATCGGTCCGGCTGATTCGAAGCCATTGTAAGACAATCGCTTACGCCCTGCCTGATATCGCACGACCCATTTCGAACGATTGGCACGACGTCTGCCCCATCCGTCAACCGACTTCGCGGCGGCCGGTCGCTCCGATGCGTCGGCGGTCGAGTGCCTAGAATCGATAAACCGTCAACTAAGGGGGGACAGACCCATGGACGAGCGAAGCCTCGAAAAAACACTAACCGAACTGCTTCAGACCGTCGGAATCAATTCGGCCGCGCCGGAAATCGCGTCGGCCGTTCAGACCACGACTCAGAACGATCAACTTCATCAGGCCGTTTCAAATCTGCAAGACTCGCTCGATTACCTGCGTCTGACGGTGAAATACCTGCTGTTCGATCTCGAAGCCACTCGGCGTGAAAATGCTCACCTTCGCAAGATGCTTGAGGAAGACCCGAACGCCAACGGCGAACAGTCGGGAGGCGAGGGCGAATAGGTCTTTCCCCGCGATGCGTGGAGTCGCAGGCGCTATAATTCAGATTTCGGAGGCGCAAGAAGTGCGGACGATTAACTCGTTCGCACTTCTTTGCATTTGGTGAGTTCACCTGCCGCCAATCGCGTCATTGGAAACAACCCGTGGAGCGGCCAAACACCGCCCGGCACGATCCCATGCGGTATGTCCAAGGCTCCGAGCCGGGGTCACGCAGCTCGGCAGCGAACCGGTTCCCTTACGATTCATCACTCGACCCCCCTCTGGAACCCGACTAACATGCATGCATATGAAGTTCTGCGGCGAGGCAAGGAGAGTCCGACCACGCCGCCACGTGACTTAAATCCCGCAGAGTATCCATGGAATACCTACGCGAATTTACCGATTTCTTTCTCCACCTCGACAAATCTCTCGAAACACTGATCGCCCAGTACGGCAACTGGACTTACGCGATTCTCTTCGTCGTCATCTTTGCCGAAACCGGCCTGGTGGTGACACCGTTTCTTCCGGGCGATTCTCTGCTCTTCGCCGCGGGCATCTTCGCGGCGCGCGGCTCACTCAGCGCGACATGGATCTTTATTCTCCTGACAATCTCCGCGGTGATTGGCGATGCCGTCAATTATTCAATCGGGAAATACCTCGGGCCGAAGGTTCTCAATCGCGAGAAGAGTCGAATCTTCAAGCGGGAGTATCTCGAAAAGACCCATGCCTTCTATGAGAAGTACGGCGGCAAGACGATCATCATCGCTCGCTTCGTGCCGATCGTCCGAACCTTTGCGCCGTTTGTCGCGGGTGTCGGAACCATGACATATTCACGATTTTTCATGTACAACGTGGTCGGCGCGATCCTGTGGGTCGCGATCTGCACACTTGCGGGATATTTTCTCGGGAGCATCCCCATCATCGCGAACCACTTCGAACTGGCGGTTCTCGCGATCATCGCCGTTTCGGTAATGCCCATGGTGATCGAATTCTGGAAAGCGCGAAACGCGAAGAAAAAGTCGGCGCGATCGGCGCCCGGACTCGCCACTGACAACGCAGAATCCCCCGCCGCCGATGCCGCCGGCGTCTGATCACCGCTCGATCGCAACACCATCCGCCGCCAGACGCGCCGGCCGCCCAGTGCGGTGACTTCCTCATATCCGTTCGG